>CATLVA010000267.1 GCA_950060715.1 uncultured Oligoflexia bacterium
ATCAATTATGCATCACCAATTGGCAATCTAGTTATTAATGCCACAAATCAAGGTGTTTGTTCAATTTCAAAAACAGAGCCTATACACGACGAAAATTCAAATCCTCATCTTGAACAGGCAGCTACTGAATTGAATGAGTATTTTGATGGTTTAAGGACTGACTTCGATATTTCTCTTGATATAAGTGGAACAGATTTTCAAAAAAACTGCTGGCAAGAGTTAGTTAAAATACCTTTCGGAGAGACGATTAGTTATTTAGAACTAGCACAGAGAGTAGCTAGTCCTAAACATTGTCGTGCAGTGGCAAATGCTAATAACAAAAATAAGCTACCAATTTTTATTCCATGTCATAGGGTTATTGGAAGTGATGGTTCATTAACTGGTTTTGCTTGGGGTCTGGATATAAAAGAATTTTTATTGAAAAAAGAAGGTGCCGAAAGAGAATCGGCACCATCAACACACAAGAGAGAGAATACTTTTATCAAGTAATCAAGAATGGGCTTAATATACTGAGTATTACTCAGTATTGCAAGTTTTTAACTTTTGTTATGTATTTTTTACAATTCGTCTAACTTAAGTATTGGAATTTATTGATCTTATTCTCATTAACTTTTGCTTGTAATTCTGCTAAGATCTGGAAAATTAGGAAGAATTATGAACTCAAGACTATCGGAATACGTCAAAACAAAATTTATGGCCATCGCTCAAGATCTCATGGAGAACCCATCCGGCCTAAAGTTTAAATTAGAGAAGGCCACTGAAAAAATCAATAAATCCAGTGTCAAAGATGCATTGGGGATTTATGTTGATGATCTTTTGACTCTAATTCGACTCAGCAAAGCTTGGGTTTCAAGAAAATATACCAAAGTAAATAAGCAAACCATTTTATATACTGTTCTGGCGGTAGTCTATTTTGTTACTCCAACAGACTTCGTTCCTGACTTTCTACTTGGTCTAGGGTTTATGGATGATATAGCGGTTATCTCTTGGGTTCTAGGAAAGATTAAGGTTGACCTTGCAGAGTTTAAAAAATGGGAAACAGACAAAGAAAAAAAACGTAAAACAAAAGAAGATAAAGAAGTAGATGGGGAGAAAAGCGTTTCATGAAGTATTTATTATTAGCAGGTTTAGTGAGTTGTTCGGTTGCACAGGTAAATTTAAATTCAAATGAACTTCTTCCTTATAAAGAATCTTCACAAGTTACTCGCGTTCAAGAAAAATTAAAACCGATCAGAATAAATTCAGTTAAGGATAACAGAGAAGAGAAGATTTTTGGTCATGCTTTCACTGGTGTTCAATATACTAAAACACCAATTCTTTTTGAAAAAAGCGCAGATGATATTGTTAAAGATTTAATTGCAGATTCATTAGAAGCGCGAAATATTATTGTGCATGATGAAGCTCAAACGGCAACTCTTGATATTGAAATCAATCAGATGTGGGTTGAGGAAGTAATCGAAGAGTTTCAACCTGAAAAAGCAAAATGTAACTTAGATCTAAGTTTTCATATTACAACAGATAATAAAAAATGGTCTGGAGAATTTCAAACAGAGTTTATCTCTGGCGGAGATCTAAGCGATGGAACTGAAAGACTTGCACCAACCCTCGCTAGTTGCTTCAACGAATTGGTAGAAAAGCTTGTGAGCGATGAGAAGTTTCTTTCAGTTTTAAAATAGGCTGTAGGTATAAATAATTATCCCTAGGACGATGCTGTAAATAATATTTAGGCCTAGGCCTAATTGCATCATGTCTTTTTTATCAACTCGCTCACTCCCATACACAATTGCATTTGGTGGAGTTGCCACCGGTAGCATAAATGCCAAAGAGCATGATAGCGAAACACCAAAGGCAAGGAAAAAAGGATTCATGCCTAGCTCTTGGGCCAAAGAGATCATAATAGGAATTAAAATATTTGCCGTGGCAGTATTCGAAGTCAGCTCAGTTGAGAAAATGACGAAAGCAAACACAAATAAGAAAATAAATAATGGATTCATCCCGGTTACAAATTGCGTTAGTAATTCTCCGGTAAGTTTGGTTAAGCCTAGCTCATATAATAGCTTTCCTAGTGCAAGGCCGCATCCAAATAACATCAGTGATGACCAATCAATTTTTTTAATGTCGGTAGTCTCTAAAATCTTTTCTCCTCTAATAGGGAAAAGATATAAAAGTGAGGCGGTCGTCAACCCAACCATACCAGGAGTGAAGTCTAGCGGTAATTTTACTCCAAAAAGTTTTGCAAACGAAGGTGCAATCCAAAAAATTACGGTTAGTAAAAAGATTCCAAACACGTACTTTTCTTGTGTGCTAATTGGAGGAAGTTTTTTGTACTCAGTTTCTAAAAATGAATTTTCAAAAACGATATTTTTTTTCTTAAGAGCGATGTGAGTCAGCACAAAAAGAATCGCCAAAAGTATCGTCGCAATAGGAAGTGAGTACATCATCCATTCAAAAAAACTTACCTTAAGTCCAATATAATCATCGAGCATACCCAGCGCTATTATATTAGGAGTTGAGCCGATGGGGGTGGCGATTCCACCGATACTACTAGCGTAAGCGATACAAATTAGAATTAACGAGACAGATTTTTTATCTTTGATATCTAAACTATCTAGCACGCCTAATACTAGCGGAAGCATCATTGCAGTCGTTGCGGTATTTGAAATCCACATGGTAAATGTCGCCGTTAAGAACATCAGCGTGAATAATAGTCGAGAAATCGAACCTTTAATAAAATTCCTAGTCAGTAAGTAGAGTGAAATCCTTCGGTCTAGTCCAACTTTATGAAAGGCAAATGCCAACAAAAATCCCGCAAGAAATAAATAAATGATTGGGTGACCAAAATTTGCCAGAATATCCTTAGCGCTGGCTAGATTAAAAATTCCACTAAGTCCAACACCTATGAATCCAGTTACGTAGAGAGGGGTATTGGTGAAGAGCCAGCTGTAGACTACAAAAGTAAAAATTGCCAAGAATGTCTGCTGAGCAGCTTCAAGGTTAGAGCTAGCTAAATAAACAATTAGAGAAAAAAATGGTCCCAATAAAGGGACCATCATTTGAAATTTTTTAAGCATTGTAAGTTGGAGCACCTTTAATATTTTCTTGATAGAAGTCTCCAAACTTTTTCATTTGAGTGTGAAAAGACGCAGCCAGCTCCTGAGCTTTAGGAGTGTAAGCAGATTGATCTTTCCAAGTCTTTTGTGGCCATAACAAATCGTTATCAACACCATCAATACCAACCGGTAGGTTGAATCCAAAAATTGGATCAGACTCTGTGTCGATATTATTAAGAGTATTCGCTTGAACAGCTCTAATAATTTTTCTAGTTACCTTAAGCGGAAATCTTTCACCTTCTCCATATGAACCACCAGTCCATCCAGTGTTCACAAGCCACACATTGATGTCATATTTGTCTAAATACTCACCAAGAAGTTTCGCGTATACACTTGGGTGTCTTAACATGAATGGAGCACCAAAACATGGAGAGAAAGCAGCTTGTGGCTCAGTAACACCAATTTCAGTTCCCGCTAATTTTGCTG
>CATLVA010000268.1 GCA_950060715.1 uncultured Oligoflexia bacterium
CGAGAGAGAGAGACGCATCTACATTTTGGACTAGTGTCATGAAGAAAAAACTAGATAAGCTTGCCTACTTAGCAAACTACGACTTTGAATATGTGCTTAGACCTCAAACCCTGAGAAGTAAATTTATTGAAGAATTGGTTGCAGGACTTTACGCCTTTAATGAATCAGGACTTCAGTGGACAGATAAGTATATCCCTTTTTGGAGATCATCGGATGCCATGGTTTATCGAGCTCTGGAGGAGTCTGTTACTCACCTCGCCTACAATATGTATAAAGGCTCTAAAACAAAAAATGACCAAGGCGAAATTCAGAAAATTAGCCGCTTTGGAAATCTTTATATGCAAGGAAAGTTCGAAGACGAAATTGAAGCATATGAAGCAGATTACGTTCAACTGGTAGAAGAGCTTAAAGGTGAAATTGAAGGGGCTGACCCTACATCAAAGGTCTTTATTTTTAGAAACAAATTATTAACTAAATACAAAAACTTAAACTAACAGGAGAAATTATGAAAAAATTTAAGAAGGTAATTTTAGGAACTTTAGCTTTAACCAGCTTATCAGCTTTTGCCCAAGACACTGCTTATCTTTTACAAGGAGAACAGGCGACTATTAATGGCTATGCATTCGCTGCGAGCTCAAGCGAGCAAGCTGTCTGCAAGGCACTTGGGTACGAAAAAGCAGCTGGCGGCGCTGCTCTAGTTGTTAACTCAGAATCAAGTGACCTATTGATTAAGGCTTATCAATATTCTATTTCTAATAAAACTACAATCTATGAAGGCTATTCAGGTGCAAAATCTTCGATGACAAAGATCTCAGAAATTGTCTGTGTAAATAAGATTAGCGATTCTCCTTTATTTGAAGTTGTGCTTGAGTCACCTATTATCAATGAGAATATGCGAGTTGCGGTAATTAACACCAATCACAGCGGCGTTTGTAAAGCGTTAGGCTATGATTATGCAGTAAACAATGCCATAATCACAAGCGAATCGACAGGAAATATTCCCCTTGTTAGCTTGGATTATGACGGGTTTATTAGTGGTGGAACTAGAAGTTCTGAGAGCGCAGTCCTAGACTCCCTTCTATGCGTCAATGATCTAACAGAAAACGCTAACTAGTTATTGAGTTCTGTTGGTGGATTCAAAAATCTTATCAGCAGAATTCGCCACAAAACCTTGATATAAATCGCCAGACTCTAATGGGTATCGTTTTGCGAACTCAAAATAGCAGCTGGCGATTTTCATTTTTTTATCGCTAAATTCAGCTTCGATGGAATCAGCTAGAGTTGAAGATTGCTCTAAGCAAACTTCTTTTGAACCTTTAACCTCTCCTCCTGAGTCATTTAATTTGAAACCATTTTCTTTTAAGAAAGTATTTAATTCAGGCACGTCGTTAAAATTCTTTAGGTCGTTAATAAATACGGTAAAATGATTTGGTCTAAAACCAATCGCGGCAACCCAAGCAGCATATTCACTTTCACTTGCAAGCAATTCATATTCACGACTTGAGATTTCCCAGCCTTTACCACTTACCATAAATTCAGGATCAGCAATTTGTTCATCAGAAAGCTGAGCGATTTTTTCTCGCATAATAGTCTGGGCTTTTTCAGAAAAATTCTCAATCAATAGTTCAGAAATAAATACTTTTGGAAGTTTATTTCCAGGAAACTCAAAATGCTTAGCAAAAAGTTTTTTGGCCTCAAAATCATAAGTCCCTTTCTCTTCATACCCTGCTTCCAAAAAAGGCTTCGCTATTTCATCGATACTAACTCTATCAATATTATAAGTTCTAAGAGCAATATGATCGTTAACTACTTTCTCCCCTTTGGCCTCTAGTAGATCTACAATCTTCTGAGCTTGAGGATTCATCTTGATATAGTCTTCCCACATTAAATCGAACAATTTTTCTATGTTTTTCATAATTACTCTCCGTTTTCCACATTCTAACAAAAAATAAACTTTTTCCCATGAAATATTCTATCGAATCGGCTATTATGCCGGCGGAGGGAACTATGAATCTAACACTTCGCGGCGATTATTTTAATGGCAAATTTACTCAACCAACTAAAGCTGATGAGCAAATCGATAGGATTTGTCCGGCGGATTTAGATTTGACGCTATGGTCAGCTAAAATTGACTATTCTCATATAGATGCAGTCCTAGATTCTGCAGCTGCTGGATTCAAAACTTGGCGCTTAACTAGCCTAGAAGAAAGAATCGATTACCTCAAAAAATTTCAAGCTGAAGCTGACAAAAGAAAAGATGACCTCGCTCATGCTATTGCATGGGAAACGGGTAAACCTCTTTGGGAAGCATATACAGAAGCTGGAGCTATTGGAGCGAAAGTTAATGTCACTATTAATGACTCACTTGAGAGAGTAAAAAATAGCACTATTAATAATGTCCTTCCGGATATTGATGGGCATTTTGTTTATAAGCCACTTGGTCCAAGTTTAGTCATTGGTCCATTTAATTTTCCATGTCACCTTGCAAACACGCAAATTTTAGCTGCGTTAGTTACCGGTAACTCTATCATTTTTAAGCCTAGTGAAAAAACAATTGTTTCTTCACAAATACTGATTGAGTGTTTAGATGCTGCTGGTTTTCCTGCTGGTGTCGTTAACTTCATCAATGGAACGGCCCATACGACCCAAACAATTATTAAAGACCCAAGAATCAAAGGAATCTTTTTTACCGGTTCTCATTTTGTTGGAACGAAGATACTTGAAGCAGTGGGCACTGACGTTTCTAAACTTGTGGCACTTGAGCTAGGTGGAAAGAACACTAGTATTATTCATAAAGATGCAGATATTAACCACGCATTACCAGAACTTCTAAGAGCTTGTTTTCTAACTTGTGGTCAACGTTGTACTTCAACTTCAGTTATTCCCGTTCACCGTTCAATCGAGCAAGAATTTATTGCGCGTTTTAAAGAAATCACTGAGAAAATCATTATTGATCATCCAGTTAATTTCAAAGAAGATCCTTTTATGGGGCCTTTAATCGATCAAATGGCGCTAGATAAATATAATAGCTCTCTTAAGATGGGATTAGAAAATGGGGCCACGGAAATTCTTGCTCACAAGCAGCTTGATATGAATGGACACTATATCACTCCATCTATTTTTCATATTGATTCAGCTAAAAAATCTAATCCTTATACTCAAGAAGAAATTTTTGGACCACATTGTACTTTTGTTCCATATGATACGATAGAAGAAGCCATTGAGATTTCCAATATTTCAGACTATGGTTTGGCAGCTGCTATCTTTACTCAAGATAAAAAAGTTTATCACGAATGTCTGCGCGATATCGATGCTGGGATTATTAATCTTAATCGTTCAACCGTTGGAGCAAGTGCAAGGCTTCCATTTGGAGGAGTGAAAAACTCTGGGAATCACCATCCAGCTGCTGTTTCGATGATAGACGCTACCGTTCATATGATTTCAAGCTTAGAAACAATGGATAATAGTTCTAAGATTGAGGACGTTAAAGGACTAAAGAATTAATTTAAAGCAAGAGAAACTTATTGTTGGTC
>CATLVA010000269.1 GCA_950060715.1 uncultured Oligoflexia bacterium
CTCCTTACCAGAAATACTTGATAATTGAATAACTTGCGCTAGTGCTGAGGTGTAAGAAGGCGAAATAATGGTATCGACATATACATTACTTTTTGACACTTTTTCATCTTGCAATAATTGCTTTAAAACATCCTTTGATTGCTTAAATGTATCTTTGCTCAGATAACCATTTATATAATGTATGTAAGTACCGAAACCATATTTATATGAAATCCAACGGCACATATCAAAAGCAGATTTCCTTTCAAAAGATTCTTTATTCTTTTGTTTTACACCTTCAAGCTTTTTACTTAATAAACTAAACTGAATGAGTAGTGTCATAAGCATTAAGGTAAACAAATTTATTGCCATGGCATGGCCAGTTTCAAGAGATTTGTCTGACTCTTTTTGTTTCCATAAAAATATCTTGATTGGATTTTTAAATTTCCACCGATTGCATTTATTTGCCATTTGGTTTTATTCCTTTTTTTAATTCGATCAAGTTTGTCTCTATTGGCATTCAATATAGAAAATTTGTAAGGCGTTTTGTAAGTGCTAGGTGAGAGGTAACAGTGTTTTTTTCGCAGTTGAAACATATCGATTCGATACTCACTTAGTCTTTTTACTTGGTAGAGCATTAATGCCTTCTTTGTTGCCTTGGTTAACATTCCAAAAAGGATTTTGAGTTTAGGGATAATAATAGTCGTGATTTCTCCTGCCTTTAAAGCCGCTAAAATCTTATTCGTTTTTGAAATATCATTAATTAAGTTTGCAGTTTGACCGTTTATTTCCTTTGCGCAAAGTGCGCCTTGATAGGTTCTTGCCTGATTTTGAATTTGTTTAAGATCGGACTGTGTGATCCCAAGCATGGTAAGTGCAAGAAGAGAGAGAATCATAATCGTGAAGAAGATATTATCCATGTTCAATACCTCCTTTTAAATTGAATTTTGGTTTACGCGTAAGTGGGCAAAAATATAGTTTGGGTATTTTAAAAGGCTGTTTGATTCGAAGTTTATTCGTTAATTTTTTTTCAAGCTGATAGTGGGTGTTTGCTTTTAAGCAGTTTATATTCTCCAGTTTTCGTTGAAGCTTTATAAAGCAGAGAATGAGAAAACTAGAGAATATGACAAAGCTCAAAATTCTCATTATTTTATGATGAGCTCTTGTTTAATCTTTTTATCAATTTGGTTCATTCTTGTATCGAGAGATTTTCCAAATCGTTTTACAGCGGCTAGGCAAAAAATTCCCACCAGCCCTGTCAGGATTATATACTCCATAACACCCTGACCTTTTTGATTTCCTTTTACAATTCTCATTTGTTAGCTCCTTTTTTCGCAAGTCGAATCTGTATTTATAGAGCCTTTTTAGAAAATTTAGAGGGATTGTTGAATTGATTTTTGCCCCTACCAATGGAGTATTTCAGTATTGAAAACCTATTGATTTCAGGAAGTTTAGGGGAATACTAACTTTCTATTTGCACCAAATTTAGAGGAGTTATAGAATATTTATATGGAAGATCAAAATAAGCTCTTTGTATTTGAAAGAAAGGAAGTCGTTCTAATCTTCATCTTTATTATTCTGATTGCTGTGATCTCCTTCACTTTGGGGGTTAGAACCGGGAAAAGTCTTTCTTTAAAAACTGACGGTTATACCAAAAAAGACGTGGAGATGATTGAACTTAAATCAGAGACTGAAGAAAAGGTCGAGGATGTGGCTCCTATGGAAGCTCAAGGCGGAGAGTCGGGGAGTCCTATTGATCAACAGACAATCGAGCAAAGAATCAAAGACGAGATGAAAAAGTTAGCAGAAGAAGATGTTTCTGCAAGCAATACAAATTCTCCGGCAGAACCAGTGATGGATGAGTCAAGCGTGAATGATACAGTTGAAGTAAATAATCCTTATGCGGGAAAATTTACGGTTCAGTTAGCTTCACATAAGACACAAGAGAGTGCACAAGAATTTGCAGATGCTTTTATTATTAAAGGTTATGACGTCATAATCAATGAAGCGAATATTCCAGGAAAAGGGAAGTGGTATAGAGTAAGTCTTGGTTTGTTTGATACCAGACAAGAGGCTTTAAACTATATTTCAAAAGAGAAATCACTTTTCCAAGATCGTGAATACACAATTAATCAATTATAAAGTTGGGAGCTAAGCTCTCGCAATCATCCTTCGAATTTGGCCCTAGTAATAGGGCCTTTTTTTATTTATAAGCTGCTTTAACTCTCTCAAAAACAGTTTCAACATGCTTTAAATAAATACTTCTCACAGTTTTCTCATCAAGTGATGAGATAAAGTTTAAGTCAGTCTCTTCTGTGAGGTCGGATTTTTCTAGTTTTTCTTGAAATTGCTCAGCCGTTCTTGATTCAAAAGAAGCTTCTTGAACAAGCTTGTATAACTCTTCTCTAGTTGCTCTATTTTCCTCAATTAAACGGTGGAGAACATAGCTAGAGAGGTATTTGTAATCCTCTAGAACTTTTTCTTGGATAATCTCATCATTGACGACAAGGTTTTCAATCGTAGAAGTTAAACGCCTTAAACTATAAAAAGTTAGACCTAAGTTGTCTGGCAACATCATTCTTTCTGCACTTGAATGAGAAATATCGCGTTCATGCCAAAGAGCATTGTTCTCATGGGCGATAATGAGGTGAGAGCGAATCATTCTCGCCAATCCACAAAGGTTTTCCCCTGAGACAGGGTTCTTCTTATGAGGCATCGTAGAGGAGCCTTTTTGTCCTTGAGCAAAGCCTTCGTAAACTTCACCAATATCTGAATGATGTAGATGTCTGATCTCTGTTGCAATTCTTTCAATAGCACTCGCAATGGAGGCAGTAATGCTAACAAGGCTTATAATGCGGTCTCTAGGGATGACCTGAGTACTGATAGGCTCAACTTTTAGACCAAGCTTCTCCATTGCATTTTTTTCAATTTCTGGAGTAAGCACAGTATAGTTTCCAACTGCACCAGAAAGTTGTCCGGTTAATTCTTTTGCATGAAAATTTTTGAGATCGTGTAGTCTTCTGTAAAATTCAGCATAAGCGGAGAGAAACTTAGTCCCAAAACTCATTGGTTCGGCATTCATTCCATGAGAGCGCCCCATGCAAATAATATGCTTGGTTTTTTCAGCTTTGATATTAAGAGCATCAATTAGTTTTTGAAGTTGGTTTATAATTAACTCAACACTTTGTTTAATTTGCAAAGTCGTTGCGGTATCGATGATATCACTAGAGGTACAACCAAAATGAAAATACTTCGAAATATCTTTTGGAAGGTTCTCGGTGATTGAAGTACAGAACGCAATCACATCATGCCTAGTGGTTAATTCGATTTCCGCGATCCTTTTTGGATCGATTTTAGCTTTTTCTTTAACTACTTTTGAGATACCTTCCGGTATTTTTACCCCTTCCATAGCTTCAATTAGAGCTAGCTCTACTTGGAGGTAGGTTTTAAACTTATTGTAGTCATTCCAGATGTCTGAAATTTCCGGGCAATTATAACGTTCAATCATGGGGCGTCCTTATATTTAGAAGTAAAAACCTAATTCAA
>CATLVA010000270.1 GCA_950060715.1 uncultured Oligoflexia bacterium
ATTTCAGGGTGCATACCGTGAATTCCAATTTCCATTTGAGCTTTTTCACCCATCTCTCTAAGTCTTTGCTCTAGTTCATGCTTAGACTTATCATGAAATTCCTCAATCTTAGCCGGATGAATTCTTCCGTCAGCAATCAGCTTTTCAATAGTCATTTTTGCGACTTGCTTTCTAACAACATTAAAAGATGAAATAACAACCATTCCCGGGGTATCATCAATGATCAAGTCAACACCACAAATCTGCTCGAACGCTCTAATATTTCTACCTTCACGTCCAATCAAACGACCTTTGATTTCATCCGAAGGCAATTCAACAGAACTAATAGTTTGCTCAGCAACGAACTCTCCAGCAAATCTTTGCATAGCGATTGCGAGAATTCTCTTTGCTTTTTTCTCTGCTTCTTCTTGAGTTTCTTCCTCGATTCTCTTGATCATTTTAGCAGCATCAACTCTGGCTTCTTCTTCCATAATTGAAATAAGTTCAGCCTTTGCCTCTTCTTGAGTCATGGCCGCTACTTTTTCTAATTTTTCTGAAATATCTTTCTGACGCTCGATAAGTTTTCCACGCTCTAGCTGAGTTTGGCTTCTTTCTTTATCAAGTTCTTCTTCTCTTCTTTTAATATGCTCAAGATCTCTTTCTTTAGCTTCAATTTTTTGGTCTAAGCTAATTTCTTTTTTAGTAAGTGATCTTTCTTGATCTGCGATGGACTGAAGCTTTTTGTTGTACTCTTTTTCAAGCTCTTTCTTTTCGTCTTGAACAATTTCCTTAGCTTCTTGTTTTGCACTTCTGCGAATATCTTCAGCAGTTTTTTCAGCTTTTGAAACAACTTCATCAGCCTCTTTTTGTTTTTCCTCTTTTAAGCTTTTAACTCTTGATAGTGAAAAAACATATGCAATTACTCCTCCCACAATCAAGCCAACTAATAAGCCTAATATCAATTGCGTAGTCATGCTATTTATTCTCCTTCAAAATATGATTTTTTTATCTGTAATAATATAATCTAACTTCATATCGTGGGGTTCGACCTCAAGAAATTCACGCTCTTGCTCCGAATAGAATATGCCTATTTTCGGACCAGCAAAGCTTTGCAAGTACCGATCATAATATCCTCCACCTCTTCCCAACCTGTTTTTATTGCAATCAAAAGCAACACCAGGAACTAGAAGAGCTTGCGGAACAACTGACTTTGATAAAATATTCTCTTCCAACTTTAACCCAAGCTTCGCCTCTCTATAATCAGAGAAGTTTACCTGGTGAAAGCTTAGAGTTTTATCATCATGCATATGCACTGCGAGCCAATCAAACTCCTCCCCAGAAAAGCTGTGCCACCACAACGGCTCATCTCTCAAAGGGGAAAACCCACCTAGTCTAGTAACTGAATGTTCGGAACGAATTTCATTTAGAAGTACCGAGAGTTTAAGTGAAATTAATCTACTTTTATTCTCTCGTAACTCAGGAGCAAATTTTAGAATCTCTTGCCTAATTTCTAAGCGAAGCGTTTCTTTATTCACTTTAGTGAGTCGACGTCTTAGTTGCCGGGCCACCAGGAGAAACTTGCTCAATAAATTCCATAGCATCCTCCATTCCAAGTTTCAGATTTTGCACACTCTCTTTAAAGTCTGCTTCAACATCTTGAAGTTTAGTAGCTATTCTTAAAGCGCTCATTACTGCAAGATCAATATCTCGCATTCCTGGTTTTTGCTCACGCAAAGCCATTATTTCTTCACGAAGAAGATTTACCGAAGCTAGTGCCTTCGCATTATTATCTGCATCCGCTGAAATACGGATGTTACAGCCAAGTATATTGTGTTCCGAACTTTGGTTTACTGACATATATAAAGAGTACGAGAGATCCGTCTTTAAGTCAATCTAAGCCGGTTTAGGGCCGATTCCTAACAACGCATCAAGATAGGAGTCCAAATCAAAAATATTCAGATCTTCAACATTTTCACCAACCCCAATATAGATAATTGGCACGCCGAGATTTTGAACAATGCTGACCGCACTTCCTGCTTTTGCAGAGCCATCACATTTTGTAAAAATTAGACCTGACAAGGCCAGTGACTTATTAAACTCTTCCGCTTGTCGCAATGCATTTTGTCCCGTGATTGCATCGATCACCAACAGAGTCTCGTGAGGAGCATCAGGAATAACTTTTGACATCACTCTTTTAGTTTTTGCCAGCTCATCCATCAGATTTGATTTAGTATGTAATCTTCCAGCAGTATCAATAATACAATAATCGGCATTGATTTCTTTAGCCCTAGCAACTGCGTCAAAAGCCACTCCACTAGGGTCTGCTCCCTCAGCAGCTCTAACCATCTCAACTCCAGCTCGTTTACACCAAACTTCAAGTTGCTCTACCGCCGCCGCACGGAAAGTATCACAAGCACCAACAACCACACTAGCACCCTGCTGTTTATACTTTGTTGCAAGCTTTCCAATAGTCGTGGTTTTACCAGCACCATTAACTCCAACAATCATAATAACTTTTGGTTTTTTCATCTCCGGGCTATATTCATAAAATTCTTTTTTTACTTTGGCCTGTGCGTCAGAGATTTTAGACTTCATGAAAGTTTTAATTTTTGAGAGATAATCCCCCTCTTCGCTGGCCATCTGTTGTAATTCATCCAGAAGTTCGTCGACCATGGCCGGTGATAGATCAGCTGTAAAAAGAATTTCTTCCAATTCTTCTCTAGCGTCATCATCTAGAGTATTTCCAGACATTAAGTTGGTTACTCGCTTCCAAACATCATTCCTAGTCTTTGCCATCCCCTTAAACAGACGTGAATTCCAAGACTCTATTGGCTTAGGCTCTACAGGGATGACTTCGGCTGGCTTTGACTCAACAGTTTTCGTCTCGGTTATTTCTGGCTCGACTGTTTCTGTTTTTGCAGGGGCTTCAAGCTTTTCTTGCTTTGGTGTCTCTTTATGGGCGACGATTAAATTTCCAAAAGTAACAACAACAAATCCAAAAATGGCTGCGATAGAAATAAAATCGATTGGTGTATATGCGGACATAGGTTCTCCTAAATTTTACAGGAATTTATCATCAAGATTAGGGTTTTTAAAGAAGTTCAAGATCATTTTAGCGCTTGCTCCCCACAGAGTATACGGTGCATTATCATTTTGCTGCCAATAATGACTAAACTCCTCAAGAAGTGGAAAAAAGAAAACTTCATAAGCACCCGCTAGGGAATTTGCCTTCCCTTTGGTCCACAAACTTTTTTCTCCAAGAGACTCTAGTTTCACAAAAACCAAATTATCCCATTCTCCATTAGAGCGAACCTCAACTTTGAATTCCTCTAATGTACCTTCATAACGACACAAAGCAGGAATAATCATTCTGGCCCTAGAGGTTTTAACAGGCTCATGGAGGCCAAAGTACTCGATTTTATTCAAATTAATTTCTGATTCCTCAGCCAACTCACGCTTTGCAGTCTCCAATGGCTCTGTTTCATCCGGGTTTTTATGCCCTCCAAAAAAAGCTATCTGACCTCGATGCGAGGGCATGGTGT
>CATLVA010000271.1 GCA_950060715.1 uncultured Oligoflexia bacterium
TTTTGTTATATATTTGATGTGGATCAAGGTGAACAATATAAGGTAGGCTATTGGGGTAATTACACCACGCCAGAGATTCCTCATATCCAATGGGTTAAATACAGTTCACAAGAAGAAGCTTTGGAGAAATTAAAGTATCAAAAAATAGACCTAGCGATTACTGTCGGACAAAAGCCCGCGGTTTTATGGTCAGCGGCAAAGTCTCCCAAATCCAAATTAGCTAAAGAGATAATGCATTTGCATTTACTACCTGAGCACACTTCACCTTTTTATGAAGAGCAAATAGAGGGTCGGGTCCTGACATACCTAGATTGGGTTTTTCCCGGAATTGTAAATTTAAATATAATGTTTATGGGACTTTGGGGAGTCGGATGGGTCATTGTTCGGCAACGAAAGCTTGGAGTTTTAAAGCGCTTTAAGGCCTCCCCTTTAACATCATTTGAATACTTACTGGCGCAGATGCTAAGTCGACTCATAGTGATGATTGCTTCGTCTGTTCTGGTTTACGGTGTGGCCAATATTATGCACCCATTTAATATTGAAGGTAGCTATCTTGATTTAATGATCTTTTTTATCGCGGGATCGATGGCGCTCAGTTCGGTGGGGTTTGTCTTTGCCGCACGGATGACCAGTGAAGAGCTTTGTAATGGGATATTAAATTTTATCACTTACCCTTTGATGTTTATTTCAGAAATTTGGTTTAGCTTGGAGGGCTCGCCTGAATGGGTAAAGCTAATCGCAAATTATTCACCACTATGGCAGATGACTGATAGTATGCGAAAGATCATGTATGAAGGAGCGTCGCTTGCAAGCCTCGCAGGCTCTCTTATTTATCTGATTATCTTTGGATTTGTATTTACTTTGATTGGTTCATTACTATTTAAATGGAATAAAGAATAGGCGTTTATACCATGGCTTTTTAGGGAAGTTTTTAATCCAGTAGTACTGGCCTTCCCTTTTGATTTTTTTTACTCTTTTATTGGATTCTAGTTTTTTTAATTCCTCTAAGAGGTCTTGGGTTTTAAATTCTTGGTTAAGTTGCACGAAGTCCGAGTCGATATCTAAAAATATCATCTCTAAGCTCATTTCATCATAAAAAGATAGAGTTCTCAGTATCTCAGTTGAGAGATCTTCGGTCGTTAGATTAGTCGTCGCATTCATAATTAAATTATACTTGCTGGTGCTATTTTGACCACAGGGCAAAAATCCAAAGAAAGATTTATATCACCCAAAAAAAACTTTGATCTTTTACTCAGATTAAAACCCAGTAGAAAGTATAGAAAATCATCATTTAGGCCTATAGTGCCATTTTGACAGGGGGATACCCTAGCGAATGTAACTTTAATTTGCTTGAGAGGAAGAGTTTACTATGTGAAAAAGAGATCAGGAAAAGAGAACACAGGGAGTAATTTATGAAATCACTATTTTTATCAGCATTTATTTTATTTTCATTTAGCGCACTAGCTCAAACTCAACTTATTAGTGGAGATTACGGTGTAAGCTTAAGAGACCGTCACGGAAACCTTCACCACTGTACACTTGAGGTGTTAAACCTTGAAGCAGAAGAAACTTTAAGATTAACAATCCAAGACTGCCCACCGCCAGTAAATAATGTACCGCTTTATTATAGCCCTGAAGATAAGTCTTATATCTCAGATAAAATCTATGTAACCACGAGAAGAGGTGGATACAAAATGTACGAAATCGTACCTCTAACTTCAAGCTCACTTGAGATGATCAGCTACCGTGAATACGGAGACGGTCAGGTTGGAAAGCCTAGAAGAATCAAAGCTAAACTAAAATAATTTTAAAGCTCTCTAACTAGATCATAAAATCAGCTAGTTAGAGAGCATCCTTGTTTGAATATATTTCATGGCTGAAGCTAATTTTCAAGAATAATGATACGCAAGCCCAAAGGGGGCTATGTCTTGAAACTAATATGCTTTTTACTATTTGCGGTGGCAAATTCATACGCTTCCATTATATCTATCCCACTGGATAATTCTGAGTATGAGTTACAACCTGCAGAGGACCTTGTTTATCAAGGCCAGAGAATTTCAAGCCTTGAGGCGATGGAACTGGAAGAACAGGGACAAGACCTCTCTCTTTTAAATCCCTATAACAGCAGCTTATATCAAGAAAACTCCCAGGAACTAAAAAAACTCAATGTAGAGTCTGGGGATGTTATTTTTCATTCCACCCTTAAATCTCCAACTGAGTACTACCGAGCATCCGTAAATATCAACGGTAAGAATTATACCATTAGTGCATCACTTTATAATCATCAGACCTTGATGAGGGCCGCACTTTTAAACCTAATTGGATATCAATCTATTATTCCTGAATACCGTGAGGTTTTAAGACTTAATTTTGATTCCGTTGAGCAAAAAGAACAATTTAAAACCTCTCTTGGTCAGGCCACATTGCTTGCCAAAAAACGTTGGATAAAAAATATTGAGTCGGATGTTCATTCGAAACTGTATCTTGATCTTTCTGGAGTTTTAATTGAACCTGCAGATCTTGAAGCCGTACCAGTTTACTGGCCTATTATGGAAGCTTCCAGACAAAGTAAAAGGCGAATCTTTCGGTCTTTAAGTTATCTCTACACTTTGACTGATTTTCCTCAACAAATTAATCGCATAGGTTGGGACTTTGGAAAAATCTTTAACGGAAAACTCATTTTAGATCATGCCTATGGGCAGGCCTTCAATGCCGTCACTATGAATGATTTTAAATGGATTCATCAAAAAATCTCTAATCTCTCAGAGAGAGATATTTGGAATGCAGTAATCGAGGCGCAATACCCAAGAAGTATTTCAGAGTTAGTTTTTGAGAAATTGAAAAGTCGAATTAATTCCATTTCAAAACTTGTAGGTCAAAATGAAAATCTCAGAGTCAATAAAAGCTTAACTATTCCCTTTGTTGAAAACGGAAAACTGCTTTCTTTTGAAGATGATCGTTATGTTCCTATCTTTTGGGAAGAAGATCCTCTGTCTCCTTATAGATTTTCGGAGATATTTAAACTTTTTAGGTCACAAATTACGTACGACTCCATGTCTGAAGTTTTGGAAAAAGGCGTTCAGAGATTTCTTCCTAGTATAAGCTCAGGGGACGCGTTTGAAGAAATCAGAGGCCAGATTGGTGATTATGTTCACAAAGAAGGATTTGTCCCACTCAAACTTTGGAGTTTTCCAACTTATCAAGGCTCGGTTGCCGGAAATAGGTCCATCGTTTTTGGACAATATCTTGGAAATAATGCTCCCATCCAGTTAGTTGATAATATCCAATACCGCATGAGTGTGGGACTCTTTAGTTATCTAAGCGGCGTTGGAAGTGTAGGGCAGATCACTCCAACAGCTAATCTAAAAGCTAGTCTGGTTAGAAGCTATTCTCATGTGAGAGCGATGCCGGATTTAAGTACCGCTACTAACCAAAGTTTAAAAAAGCTTTTTGTTCCAGGGCTTCTTAAAAAACTTGGAAAAGTTTTAAAGGACAATATCGAGTGTT
>CATLVA010000272.1 GCA_950060715.1 uncultured Oligoflexia bacterium
TTTCATTTTAGAACTTTGAAAAAAGGCAATCGGAGACTTTTGTGTAAAGTTCATCCGGACCACTCGCTGCAACTGTGCACATACCTAGCTCGAATTTTTCTCCGTTCGTTTTTACAGCTATTGCATAAACGTTAGCCTCATAGACACCGCCTTCAATGGTTACAGAATCTGATATCTCAAGGTGACTCACTTCAACAGGGCAATTAAGGCTACAGTTTTCATTGATCTCTGTTTTAAGGTTTTCTGAGTTATAAGCAAAAAGGCTACTGCTCATCAATAGGAAAATTAAGGTTTTCATATACACTCCCGTTACTTAAATTTGAGTCTTTCATATCACTAATCTGATGATTTTTTTTAAATTGTTCTTAACAGGGTAAAAATAATAAGAGTGTAAAAAAAATTAACAGGGCGATGCCCCTTTCCGACAACATAGAATAGCAACACCCCCTGAAGGCTAGATAATCTGCAAGATTACAGCCTTTTTGGGACCTCATGGGTCATACTGAAGATAGTTCGATCCAGTAAAACAGGAGGTATTGCTATGGATAACTATATTGGGCTTGATGTTCATTATCAATCAACAACTGCGGTTGTATTAAATTCGAAGGGTGAGGAGGTTCTCAGGCAGGTTCTGCCAACCAGGGAATTTCATCTCCGTAAGTTTCTGAGTTCAATAAATGGCTCTAAGGCACTTACATTTGAGGAAGGTTGTATGGCCAAATGGCTAGTGGGAGTAATGCATGGCTGTGTGGATAAACTATTGGTTTGCAATCCCATTTATGTGACTAAGAAGTCTAAAGCGAAGACTGATTATATCGATGCACTTCATTTGGCTAAGGAGCTTAGAGCAGGTAACTTAGTTCAAGTATTTCATGATCATGAAAATCCTTTACTTGATATGAGATTACTTGTTTCAGCTTACCGCTCTTTAGTTCGTCAGAATGTTCAGTCAAAAAATCGATATAAAGCTATGTTTAGAGCAGAAGGAATTGATTTACCCTCTGGCGAGAGTTGTTATACAGATTACGAACTTAACTTTAAACTCTATTCTCCGGTACGGCGAGAAATTACGATGCGGTTACAGGTACAAATATCTGAGCAACAGAATGCTAAGAATATATATCTCGAAAAGTTCAAAAAAGTTTCAAAATATTTGCCAGAGATAGAGAAAGTTCGACAATTGCCAGGCATTGAGTATGTACGGGCAATAACTATTGCTTCGATTGTGGGAGATGCAAATAGATTTCCAAATAAGTATCATTTTTGGTCTTATTGTGGATTAGTGAATCATAAGCAAATTAGTGGTGGGACAACTTATAGTTATAAGAAATCTAGAGGCAGGAGAGAACTAAAAGAAGTATTTATGGGAGCAGCTTTAAGTTGCATTCAAGGGAAAGACAACGCCTTTCGTGCTTTATATGAAAGGCTCCGATCTAAGGGGATCGACGATCGCTCCGCTAGAAAAGCAGTAGCCAGGAAATTGGCATCAGTAAGTTTAACGATAATGCGAACAGGGAATAATTATGATGAAAGTTTAATTTGATTAGCTCTTCGAGTAGAAAATAGTAGCTTGAATGGAGATAAGCTTTTATGGGCTCGAACGGGTTGGGGATAGGTTCAACAAAATTGTAATTAAAAAATTCATCTTTCCGACTAACCACCCCATTTATATATCCAAAGTTGAAATGATCATTAAGATCCAAAAAGGCTTTTGAATAAATACTAATAACTTCAACAAAGTTTGAAGCTAAAAAGAAAACTCCAGTTTCAAGAAGAATTAGGGAGAAATTATCAGGGATGAATAATTTAATGGATACGTGTATATTTTTCTCTTGCTATTCTAAAGGCCTTTCTAGTGGGAGCTCCAAATCAAGCCTATCTCGTTTTTATGGTAGTTTGAGTTTAAATATCCTGCCTTTTGCATGATCTTTAGTTTGAAATACTCCATATCTTTGTAGCCATATGCTTGCCATTTTAAACCCTTAATTACTCGATTTATTCCTTCCGAGAGGCTCGTCGTAACTTTATATTTGAAGTAATTCCATAGTCTTTCTTCTTCTAAAAGACCCCAAAGATATTTCATGAGATGAGTGGCTTTGATTTGGAAAGCCCACTCATAACAAGTTTGTAACATCTCTTGCGCCTCTTCTTCATTAAAACAGTCAAACATCTTATGAAAGTATTCTTTTATAATTTCTAGCTTACCCATCCTCGAATTTATTCGTGATACTTCATCTATATGCCTACGATCTCTTTTACTGCGATTTTCCTCTTTTCTCAAAAACACAAATCTATATTTACCATTCATAAGATCACCCATTTCTTTTCCCATTCCATATGTATAATCCATTTTTCCTAGCTCATCTTTTCTTTCATTGTTAAGTGCTTCATTGAAGTTTTGAACTAAGTGAAACCGATCAAAAACAATTTTAGCGTTCTTACAGTACTCTTTAACACTTGCTGAGTAAGACTCATGTTGGTCTGTACAAACTACTTCAATTTTTTCACATGACTCACTTCCAATTAACTCAAAAAACTCATCTAAAGCCTCTTTTCTACGACTTTGGCTGACCCAAATCACTTTCCCTGTTTTCAAATCGGCAATCACCGTGAGGAATAAATCATCTCTAGTTTCTCCTTCTTTTTTCTGTTTTGGACCACGAGCATAAACTTCATCGACCGCAATCTTTGTTATCTCAGGAATTTTATAACCTTGAACTAAACGACGAAGTATATACTTATCAATCTGATAGCAGGTCTTTTTATCGAGACTCTCCAAACGACTCACGGCCAACACTGAAGTTACCTCGGTAAGCTTTGAAAGCCACCAGGCTAAATCTAAAGTAACGTGTGGGCTGGTTGGACTAAGCCAAGAAATATGTTGGCTTCGAACTTTCTTGCAAGTGGAGCAATGACGTTTTTCCCTGGTAAAAATGACCTCTGTAGACCAACCGCACATCTGCAAATGCTTGGCTTTGATGATGTGGGAGTCATGATAGGAACCTAATTCATTTTTACAAACGTGACACAAACGGGTGTTTTCTGCATTTTGTTCTAAGTAACACTCCGTTCTCTTCTCTGATCTAAAATCTTTTATGTCGCGAGGATAAAATCCTTGAAAATCTCTCAAACATGCTGGAACGTAGAACTTGGGCTTCATGCTGCTGACTCCTTGATTATGTTGTGGTAACAATATCAAATTAGAGTTATTGCTAGTTATGAAGCTTTTTTTCTTTATCTAGACCCCACTCATTTGGGAAAGAACCCACCAAAAAGTCCCTTTCTTAAAAAAGAGCAATTCCCCAATCCTCAAATGTATCTGTCTGAGCAAATATATAAGTTGAATGCAAAAACAAAAAAAAAGACCGCCAAAACGATCTTTCAAATAAAACACCTTAAAAATTCTAGATCCACAGCCTAAGTATTCTATTCTGAATAATAAAGAATTTGCTCAATAATCATATTTGCATGACTAGAAAGTTCAGTATAAGTCACCGGCTTA
>CATLVA010000273.1 GCA_950060715.1 uncultured Oligoflexia bacterium
CACCCTCACGGTCAATCATAGTTAAGATCGCATTGGCCTGAGCGAGATCTTCTTTCAAACCTTCAACAAGTTCATCCCCGCTTATGAATCCAAACTCTTCCTCAGCTCTTTCCACTGAACATTTCCCTTTAGGGTAATGAGGGATGTATTTTGCGCTGAAAACTTGTGAGCAATAATCTAATGCAGGTTCAAAAGTCCACTCCTCACAACCAAGTTCCGTTGCTTTTTCATGGGTAAAACAAGCCGCTTCAACCAAAGTTGGTAGCTCTTCTTGAAATTCCTCTCCACGCATTTCGGCTGCCATTTTGAGGTTACAATTCTGATTTTCAAAATATGAATGATAAGTTTCGCCGAATTTCTCCTGGCATAACTGATCCTGTTCTTCATCTTGAGTCGGCTGACAATAATACACCTGGGCATTATGGGGCTCTAAGCAGACCGCTCCATATAGATTAAAACTAAATAAAAATAATAGACTTATATATTTCACACTATATAAGCTGCAACTTCAGTGCCACTAAACCCTACTATTTTCAAACACTTAGAGAGGTGAAACGTCGTAAAAATAACAGTTTGTAAAATCTTTTTACGCCCTTAATTAAAACCTTTTCAACTACTTAAAACTTGCTTATATTCTGCCGATGTCCGAGATCAAAGAGAATAATGAATTAATCGATAAACTAGGTATTTGTGCTTCAACGCTTTGCTTAGTTCACTGTGTTTTAACGGGAATACTCATCATCGGGCTTCCATTTATCAATGTGGATTTTTTAAACCACCATCTTATTCATGATATTTTTGCAGCTATTGTTGTCGTGACCGTGTTAATTGCCGTCTACCCTCACTGTAGAAGACATGGACACAAAGATATAATTCTTATTGCACTTATGGGAGTAGGTTTTGTCCTTGCTGGTGCGATCCTACATGATATTCCTGAATGGGCCTCTCATACTCTTACAAGTTTTGGATCTCTATTTTTAATCACTGCACATTACCGTAACATTAAAGTTCGTCACGGTACGTGCCATCATTAAATCTCGATAAACTTTATTCAATCGAAATAACCTGCCCTGTCGAATATCCAACAAACTCTGGAGCGTAAACCGATTGAAGCATTGCTGGATGAGTTCTAAATCGTCCTGCAATATTCGCCCGCAATCTGTGCTTTAAGGTGTATTCACCTACAGGCAATCTTTCAAAGAAAAAGTTAACTCCTGAGTCACGAACTTCCTGATAGCGAATCAAACCTAGATCCCATCGATATCCACTCACAGGATTTTCAGGCTCAAAGCCAGCAGGCCTTGGATCTTTTAGATGAACATATTGAGAGGCATGCTTAGCGGAGATTGAAATATGAACTTCAACCTGGTCACCAATACTAATTTTTGCCCCTTCAGCAAGTGGCATAAGCTTCATCTCTTCCTTACCAGCTACTCGCTTGTAGTATTTTCTCTCTACCTTAAAAAAGTCTCCGCGTGACTCTTTTGGTAGTTCCTCCGTAGCAAAATGCCAAGTAGCTGACGCAAACATCATCCCCTTCGTTTCTTGAGTGACTTTAATTTCACTCATTTTATCAGGTTTAATGTCCTTTCCTTCAACTACAACGAAATTATTTGCTCCAGTGTATTCCGAAGGATCGAATTCAAAGTCTTTTTTGATGTCACCAATTTCAATATTCGCTCTCTCTTTAGACCCGACTAAGTTCTCAGCTTTCAAATATTTCAAAAGTGCATACATCACTTCTGATGTAGCCTTCGTAGATTTCCAATGATTTAGTTTCTTATTTATAAATAACCATTGAACTAGCCCATGTTTTCTTTGATCTTTAGGCATGACTTCCATTAACGCCATCAAAGCGAAGGCGTGAGTCTCGATAGTATCATTATACCAAAGCCATGAACGATCTTCAGGTGCCCAGTAAACACCAAGATCCTTCTCTTCCTTGGCGGAATCCATTACTGATTCAAGCACTAAAACTGCATCTTTATCTCTTTTCTCTCTTTTTAAAGTTAAGGCGAGCATTCCTTTCATCATAGGCTGAATTTTCTTCCAGTGATCGAAAGTATAATTTAACATTTTATCTCGATCTGCTTTTGAAAAGCTTGCCGCGTAATATGAATCATCAGGGTAAGTCGAAAGTATAAAATTTAAATACACTAACCATTCCCAGCATCCATGACGAACATAACAACGAGAAATCTCTTCATCGTAATATTTCTTTAAAAAGCCAAAACCCTTTTGAATATTTGACTTAGGAACTTCAACACCAAACTCAGATGCCTTGGCAAAGCTATGTAGCACATATTGAGTCATATAAACTGATGAATCCCCACCTTGAAACCAACTGAATCCCCCGTCAGAGTTTTGAAGTTTTAAAACTTTTCTAAGGGAAGTATCTTTTTGATATTTAACCATCTTTGGCTTTAGCATATTCAAAAGTTCTTCCGGATCTGCGCCTTCACCTTTGGCTTCTTTTAACCAAGGAGTTTCTTCTAGAGTCATTTTTCGATTAGGATCTTCACCATCAAACGCTTCGAATTGAGTCTCACGCTTAGACATTTTTTGTGCCATTTTTGCAATATCTGGAAACTCTTTATAACTTTGTGACAAAATTGCGGTCGTCACATATTTATTTACTGTCTGTTCTGAGCATTCATATGGGTAGTCAACTATATAAGGAAGAGCTGAAAGAACTGAATAAAAAAGCTGGCCATCGAGCTTCACCACTAGCGCTTCATGATCGGCATTGATCTTTTTCATATCTTCAAATTTTAAAGTTCTCGATTCTTTATTCTTTAATGTCACAAAACGTGATTGGGCCAAATGTATCTTACTCGGTAACACGGGTAATTCTTTTAGCTCACCGTCAGTGAATTTATCTGTCGATGCCATGGCCTTATATTTTAATATCCCTAAACTATTTTTAGGGACCTCGACTTGAACCTTAAAACTCTGAGAGGATTTTGCTTTGATCTCCCATTTTACGCCTTCAATAAAGTTTTTCCCTAGTTTAAATTTTTCAGCCAAGCTATCGCCTGCCTCATCCATTAACTCAAATTTGAAATCTCCGGTTAGGTTCTCTTCACTTGCATTATCTATAACTACTTTAAAAATTGCTTTATCACCTTGACGCAAAAACCTTGGGGCATAAATTCTTGTCATTAAATCTTTTTTGGCCTTCACCACTTCTCTTAAACTCCCAAAGGATAAATCTTTTGTGAAAGCATTTGAGATCACATGATAAGATGTCAGGTTGTCTGGAACTTTAAACTTAACTTCTACCTCTCCATTTTTATTAGTAAGAAGATGAGGCTTAAAAAAAGCTGTTTCATTAAAGTTCTCTCGCAGTGTTTTAGGTGCCTGTGCCTCGCCAGAGTTTCCAGAGGACTGTCTCTTGGCCCTTCCCTCTTCTTTCGCTTTGGAAGAAATTGAAGGAGCGACAGCTTTCGATTCTGCATTCCTCATTTTTTTCATTGGTGCAGACTTAACCATATCCATAT
>CATLVA010000274.1 GCA_950060715.1 uncultured Oligoflexia bacterium
TAAAATTCTTTTCAATATTTTCATCCTTACTTAGGTCGTAGGGATTTTCTTCAAAAGTTACTGTGAAGCTTTGTTTCTCAGCAAACGGTTTGTTATCAACAAGTTTAAAATACGGTGTTTTGGGATAATAGTAGTATGCTTCTATATACTTTGTTTTCGTTGGCTTTTGTCCTCGTTCCAGCCTATCAGACCTTTGAGATGCATCACTTATAACTTTGGTGCGAGGTTCCCAATGAACTAGGCCGTATCCAAGTCCAAACAGCACAAGATAAACGGCCAAGGCAGAAAGAGTCATTTTTCTATTTCGATTTAAATATTTAAAGGATTGAGGAAAAACAGATACCCATCGAGGTGCCTTATACTCACCCAAAACTGTTTTTTGTATTTTCGCAATTCTATCCCAGGCGCTCAGTAGGTTAAATATAAATATTTTAATATTCACTAGGATCAAGAGCAGAACAATTCGGTTGGAATAAATCAAAATCTTATTTTCAAAAGTTGATATGAAGCTATATTGATTCCGAATTTGAATAATCAAAACGAGCACTGAGAACAAAGATAAGATAAGAGGTGCAATGACCTGTTTTTTGTTGTTCTTAAACCAGCTTTTCAAATTTTTGGAGAAAATACTCAGAAGAGGAAGAAATAACAGAGGATGAAGCCAGGATTCTAACAATAATACCCAATTGGGAAACTGAATACTTTGAGCCTTTGCTTCGACTAGGGAGAAAATAACACTAACAACTAGGATGACGCTTACCGCAATCGTTTTTTTCACTCTTACCTCTTATGCTAAATTGATGCATTAATTAGAGGTTTTCGTCAAAAAACTGTCAAGGAGAAACGAGTTCTAGGCTCTTCGCTTGTAGCATTAGTGCTGCGTCCGATTTCGCAGCTTGTTGTTGAATGGCAGTTTTACTTGCAGGAAAATATGCCAGATCTCTCAGTTGATTTAGGTAAAGATTTTGAACTAGAACTATCTCAAATATTGTCTCTGGAGCCTCCAATTCGTCACTGACAACGATTTCAGACTCTTCCAGGGGAATATTAGGATCTAGGTTGTATTTTTGATAAGATTTTTCTATTGCTTGTAAATCCATTCCACTTATTTTCGCTGTTTTCTCGCTCCACTCATTCTGCTCCTCAGATAGTTTTTCAATTTCTTGGTCGAAAGCTGATAGAAGTTTATCTTCATCGGTTGAAATATTAGAAACTAGATTTGAGAGAATCTCATCACGAATCATTTTATTTTTCTCTAATCTTCCTTTTTTAACGATTCGACTTAACTCATACGTACCAAGACCTGTTCGGTCAATTGGAGCAGGATAGAGCTTTGGATTTTCCACTAAATGAATTTCACCGTGAGTAATTCGAAGCTTATCAATATCTAAATCTTTGTTTGTATTATTCTCAAAGTCTTCTATTAAATAATTGATAAAGATCTCATTCAGTTCTCTCATTTCTGATTTAGGGTTTAGCACACTAATTAAAAACTCTTTTTTCAATTCCTCTGTTGGCTGATTCAAGTAAGAATCAAACATGGAAAGAATATAAGATAGTTGCTCAGTTTTTTGAGCTAAAATGACTTGTTCTTCGATTTGTTTCGAATATAAAAGTTGAGCTAGGGCCCCAAAATTTTTCGTAATATTTTCTGCAGAATCAATGAGAACACTGTCATAGACAAGGCCTTTTTGATTCATCCCATATTCGAATGATTCATAGCCGTTACTTGAAGCGCAATGTTTATCATAGATATATAACCCTGCTACGATTTTATCATGAATAATTTTATCCCAAACTTTTGCGAACACATAATAAGCTGTCCACTCAACGGCAGTACCGGCAACAAGAGCAGGTATTGTTTCTGGTTGTGCAAGCCCTAGAGCTACTTTTCCTTTACTCATTTTACGGCGATACTCGTCCATCTTTTTAGCATCAGAGATTAAATCTTTATACAAACTTAATCCCCCTTTTAGTCCTGATTCGGCCATAACTTGCATCGCTCTTGATGAGCCCGCAAGTTTTTTGAGTTTATTTATTTCTTGAATTTTTTTACGGGTATCATTTGTCATATCTGCACCTAAGAATGCAAGATGCATACTAATTGCAGACACAAACATATCTCTAGATCCGATGACTTTCATGATCTCTTCTTCAGACTTACCATCGATTAGTGATGAGGCCACAACATATGAGTAGACTCCCGCTAGTATATTAAGGCCAGATAGCCTTTTTAGAGCACTTACTTTTTTAGATGACTCAGCTATGCCTAATTTTTTGTTCACTTTGTTTTCAGCTGCATCAATAAGCTTACCACCTATAGTTGCGGTAGAAACAAATGTGATCAGTCCTGCATGTCTTCCAGCTGTAGAGGTTCTATCGAGGGATTTTTCTAAAGGATCCATTCCAGCAGCGAAGCCAAATAGTCCAGTCATTTCAAAAAATGTAGAACTAAGGATATCTCCTGAAATAAAACGAAAATGAGTTTTTGGGTAAGCTCTGGTAAATTGTTGAATTCCTACAGGAACATACCTAAGATTATTGGCCCTAGAATTATTACCCTGTCTTGAATTAGCATCAGCTCCATCTCCACCATCTCCATCTATCCCATCAACAGAAACACCTCCGCCGTCATTGGCCAGGGCCATAGACAAAGTAAGGGAAAATAGGATCAATAAAGAGGTTAACTTCAACATACCTACCCTATAAGCAAATGTCGTACCAAGATTTGCCTTCGAAATACCCAAACCCAAATCGAAAAATGTCTAAATTATAGTCAGTATGTTTAAATTTCAGTCCAATTTAGAAACCTTAAGAAATTTTTTAAATTAGCAATTAATTCCCCTCTTATACCTAAACTGAATACCGTTAGCACACTCCCCGATATTGATACTACTAACTTTAATCAAAGGATTCCTGATGAAAATACTCGCACTGGGTTTAATTACCCTTTCCTTTAATAGTTTCGCCCAAGGTTTAACTGCTCAAATTAAAAATTTTAATATTAACTATAAGGCTCCTAGTGGAACTGCTAATTCTGAAGTTTTCGTGTTTAGAGACATCAGCTATCCAAATGCGACCGGTTATTCTGTTGAACTTCAAGGGGGAAAACTATTTTTAGAAGCTCCTGACCAAAGTATTCAGCTTGATGGACTACCAGACTTTGTAACTCAAGTTGAAGACTTGGAAGTACAAGACGTAAACCTCAATACAGTCACTGATGAAATTGAATTTAATTTGGGTTATTTTTTCACACGAACTACATTAGATAATATGGCGGTAAAAAACCTTAGCATAAAATGTTTAAACCAAAGGGACTCCGGAGATCGAATGCAAGACCTCCTTGATCAATGTCTTAATGAAGCCGGAGAGGTATCAATAGAAGAATTGATTCAAACTGGTAAAAGCCAATTTAAATTCTTTTCAATGAATACAAATAATAACCAAATGAGTTTCAGAATAAAAGCTGCAGGCTA
>CATLVA010000275.1 GCA_950060715.1 uncultured Oligoflexia bacterium
AATCCTTTTTCAAAAGCTCTTTCACATGCTTTTCAATCAAAGGAATTCTTTCATCCATAATTTTAGTCGTTTTATTAACGATAGAAAGATCACCACTCGTTAATTGATCATCAAATTCATATTTTAGTTTGCTTAAACTTTTCAGATCTTTTTTTGTTAAAAATTGTTTCCCAAAATCAACTTGCTCTAAGTAAACGTCATAGGCTTTTTTAGATAGATCATCGTCTAACTCTTTTTGAGTTAAATGATAACGTTCAAGAATCCCCTTTAGAATCTCACCCAAAACCTTGTCAGGATCTGGAGTGAATAAAGCTCCAATAACACCTGGTCTTTCTTCTTCTTTTTTTCCACCAACTTCCTCTTGAGTTAGTCCCAAGATAGGAACTAAAAGTAGTAGTGCAAGAAACAAATTCATTTTCATCATCTAAACCTTTTATTTAAGTAAACTGTTTTTTTAAACGCTTCATAAAGTCATTTAATAATGACATTTTTTCTTTTTCTTCATCACAGACTTTCTCTAACTCCCCTCTCATTGAAAGGTTAAAGCCTGCTTTACACTTTTTATTTTTAGAGACTTTCATTTCGTATTTGATAGCGAGAAATTTATCCGCAAAATCTGTATCAAGTTCTTCAGCTGACTTTGGGTCAACTTTCCAGACTTTAATAATTTTTTTACCTTTCATCTCTACCAAATGGTATTGACCAGCAACACTCGACTCTAGTTTCCATTCTCTTGCCTTGTCTTTTAGGGAGAATATCAAGTTATTCGATCTCAGATCATTATTACTTGCACTAGGAGCATCTACTTGAGCAAGTGTTTGGGTAGAAAATAAAAGTAGAAAAAAGATCTTAATCATTGCTCCGTTCATTTTATAATTGAATCTCATAGCTGGCCATTATATAAGTTGTATATGCTTTATTCGGTATTTAAACAGCTTGCCTTTAAAATTGATCCTGAAGTTGCGCACAACATGATCATAAATTCCTCCCCATACCTGAGTGGTTTAACTGGTCTTTTTGCTCCTCTATCACCGAGTGAAAATATGAGTTTGACCCAAGGAGAATTGACTTGGAAATTTCCGGTGGGTCTGGCAGCGGGTTTTGATAAAAATGCCAAAGCGATCTCCTTTTTTGAATCCCTAGGTTTTGGTAGTGTTGAAGTTGGCACCGTTACCAAAAAGCCACAGATTGGAAATCCAAAGCCTAGAATCTGGCGCCATCCCGACATATTTAGTCTACAGAATTCCATGGGTTTTCCCAATGGTGGCAGTCAAGAAATGACGCAGAATTTACAGAACACTGCTAAAAAATCACTAAGCCTAGGAATAAATATAGGAAAAAATAAAGATACATCAGAAGCTGATACTCCTGATGAGTATGCATATCTCTATGAGCTCTTTGCACCTTTTGCCGACTATATTGCCATTAATATTTCATCTCCCAATACTCCTGGCCTGAGGCAATTTCAAGATAAGTCCAAATTACTTCCCCTTCTTACAGCGGTAAATGATAAAAGAAGCTTGTTGCCGAAACCTTGCTTTATAAAAATATCACCTGATATGGAAGAGCAAGATATCAAACTCGTTTGTGAACTCTCCAAGGAACTAAATTTCTCCGGCGTTATCGCCACAAACACCACTATTCAACACGATTTTGGTAAGGGTGGCCTTTCAGGAAATTTTGTTAAACCAATGGCCACGAAAACAAGAATGAAAGTCTGTGAATTTCTCCGTGAGGACCCCAATCAGACTATCATTGGAGTTGGCGGAATAGACAGCTTTGAAGAGATTAAAGAGTTTTGGAAACAAGGTGGCAGCTTTGTTCAAATATATTCTTCATTTGTCTATCAAGGGCCACAGCTCTTAAAAGATATTGCAGAAGAAATTGAAAAAGACCTGCAACGAACCAAGTTAAATTCAGTGCAAGAGTTATGGCAATTCTATCAAAATAAGTAATGAAATTTTTCAATTAGAAAATCTATAATTTTCTTTTTCTTATCAGTATAAGGTGGATAAAAATAACTCATTTTTGTATCAAATTTTCTTATGAGAACTGACCTTTGATTAGATAACTCAGCAAACCCCTCAAATCCGTGGTAGCGACCTATTCCACTTTTTCCAGCACCTCCAAAAATCAGCCCACTATGCCCAACATGTAATAGTGTCTCATTTACACTGAAGCCACCACTCGTAGTATTTGCTTGAAAGTATTCTAGAACGTCTTGGCTATTTGTAAAAAGATACATCGCTAAAGGATTATCCATATCATTAATAATCTTAACCATATCTTTATTCGAATCTACAGCGATTATCGGCAATAGCGGTCCGAAAATCTCTTCTTGCATAATCTTATGGTCAAAGTCGAGGTTTTGAATGATCGTAGGTTCGTGTTTATTATTTCCAAAAAGGTGACCTCCAAAAACGATTTTGGCACCTCTTGATTTCGAATCAGCAATGAGTTCTTGAAGCCTCTCAGCATGCCTAGGTGTAATAATCTGGCAATAATCCTCGTTCATTTCAAACTGCTCATTATAAAAAAGTTTTATATTTTCGACTATTAACTTAACCAGTTCTTCTTCTCGTGATTTTTCAACCAACACATAATCAGGTGCAACACAAGTCTGTCCACCATTAACAAATTTTCCCCAGACAATTCTTTGCGCTGCCACTTTTAAATCAAAGTCTTTAGCAATAATGGCGGGAGATTTCCCCCCTAATTCTAATGACACCCCAGCTAAATGCTTGGAAGCTTTCTCCATCACAATCTTACCTACTGGTGTGCTGCCAGTGAAAAAGATATGATCAAACGCAAGATCAAGTAATGCCTGAGAGGCCTCGACCTCTCCTTCAACTACGGAGACCTCATCTTTCGTAAACACTTCACTTAGAAGCTCAATTAAAATTTTATTGGTCTCAGGAGTAAACTCAGACGGTTTTAAAATGACCGTATTACCCGCAGAATAAGCAGTAAGCAAAGGGTACATAGCTAACTGAAACGGATAATTCCAGGGTGATATGACCAGGACATTTCCTTTGCTCTCGTAACTCACCATACATTTTGTTCCAAAAAATAATGGTCCCCCACTTACCTTATGAGGCTTCATCCATTTCTTTAAGTGCTTACAGGTGTAATTAATCATAGAAATAACAGGCATAATTTCTGTCAGCTCTGTTTCAACTGATGATTTACCAAAGTCCGCCTTCAAGGCTGCCTCAATCTTGGACTTCTTTTTTATAATCAGTCCTTTCATTTTCTTTAACTTCTCAATACGATGAGCTGCACTTGATCTTCTTACTTGATAGCGATTATTGCGTTGAATCTGGAATAATTGACTTATTTGATCTGGATTCATAATGTTTTTTTCTCCACCATTAAGTTTCACATAAGATTGGTCGATAATAAACCATGGAGTTTATTATGAGAGTTATTTTATTAGTTTTGTTTTTAGTATCTTGTCAAAGTCATTACAGTAGC
>CATLVA010000276.1 GCA_950060715.1 uncultured Oligoflexia bacterium
AGTAAAGCATTTGCCAGAGTTGGCTGCCAACCCCTATTCCATTTTTTACAAGGTAGCCTTCTTGAACAGAAAAATTGAACTCACCAGTCCCAGGATTAACTGATCCTCCGCCCATCGACTTAGCATATAAACCATCTCCCATAGAAGTTAATAATTCTTCCAGAGAGTGAGGTCCTGCCTCGATATAGGTATTTCTCATTCTCGAGGCTGGTGCATATTTATAAGATTCTCTTCTGGCTGAACCTGTTCTTGGATGCCCTGTTTTAATTTCACCGAGTCTATCCGACAAAAAGTTTTCAAGGCGCCCATTTTTGATCAACTGAGTTTTTTGAGTCGCCATTCCCTCGTCGTCCATTGTTAAGCTTCCCCATAAATGGTCAACAGTTCCATCGTCCACAGCACTTAAATTTTCGTGAGCTATCATTTCTCCTTTTTTATCCCAGAACACTGAAGCTTTCTTTTCAACTGAGGTCGTCTCAAGCGGGTGACCACAGGCCTCATGAAAGATAACTCCTCCAAAACCATTATCGATTACCACTGGCATCTTTCCGGCAGGACAACTTTTAGCACGCATAATCGTCACAGCTTGCTTGGCCACATAATCTGAAATCTCATCAAAATTTAGAGCTTGGAAAAATTCATATCCACCGCGAGCTCCCGGATTCCAGCTACCAGTCGCCTGCTGATCTCCATCTTTTGCATAAGAGCGAACCCCAAGTCGAACATAAGGTCGTGTGTCCTTCATATGCAATCCTTCAGAGTCAAAAACTTCGATCTCTTGAGTTCTTTGCATATAAGTAAGGTTGACCTGATTAATAAATTCACTTTGACCGCGAATTTTTAGGTCTAGGGTTTTAAGGTGATTTATTTTTTCAGCAATCGGAACAGCTCTGTCTCCAATTGAAGCAATCTCTTTTACACTCTTACCGCTAAAGTTGAGCGTTTTAAGGTCTCTACCTTTTGAAGTTTTAAACTGGGCAGCGAGCCTTTGGGTTAAAGAAATTAAATCCTCTTTCACCATCGAATTGGTGTAACCATATACAGCTCTCTCTCCAAATATAAGCCTAACGCCTATTCCGAAATCAACACCTGAGCGAACATTTTTCACAACAGATGAATTAAAAGAAAGATCTTCAATTTGAGACCTCTCAACAAAAATATCACAAAAGTCTGCCCCGCTTTCTAGCGCTTCGAAAATAACCTCTTGAGCAATAGCTTGATTTAGCACGAATCCCTCCTTAGATGGACTTTTAGGAGTATTTAGTATAGCGTAAATGGTTTTTTAAACACGACTAAGTGCCCTATAAGGAGATCAAATGAAATATAAATCCATTGGAATTATGTGCGGTTCCTCTGATGCCTGTCCGGAAAAATATTTAAATTTAGCCTTTGAGGTAGGGAAAACCTTAGGTAGTGCAGGAAGAAGCCTAGTCTATGGCGGCGGTGGTAAAGGCCTTATGCGAAGAGCTGCCGATGGAGCCCTTGAAGTTGGCGCAGAAGTTCACGGTTATATGCCAAAATTTATGATTGCAGTAGAATGGCAACATCCTCACCTAACTAATCTTCACCTCACCAATGATATGAGTGAGAGAAAATATAAAATGATGTCCAACTCGGATGCCACAGTTTTTTTACCTGGTGGATGTGGAACAATGGAAGAATTTTTTGAATGGATGTCAGCTAAAAGACTAGGCAACTATACTGGTCCACTAATTGTGTTTAATTTTGATGGTTATTATAATCACCTGATTGAACAGCTCAAGCTAATGGAGCAAGAGAAATTTCATAACCCAATCCACTCTCAGATGTGGTCTGTATGTGAAAAGGTTGAAGACCTTATACAAACCATCGAAAATGCACCAGATTGGGATAAAGATGCTATTTCTCATGCGGCGGTTAAATAAATCTTAATTAGTTGCAGTAAAGGCAAATAATCTTTAATAAGCTCAACTATTTAGCCGATACAGGCTTCAATGAAATATTTAAAGATTATTCATTACACTATTCTTTTGTCGCTAGGTGGTGCTGTCATTCCAGTAACCTTCGCACTAATTGATATGTGGCAACTACAACTTGCAACGACTATTGCGAACTTGATAGACGTAATGGAAAGCCAAAATATCTACTTATTCTCTCTCATCGTTTTCCCAATTGTGAATAACGTACTTTATTGGCTATACCTTCGAATCAAAAAGTCTAATCACTCTCTTGAACAAGAATCCAATTATCAAAAGAATCTTTTAAATGCGAATCCAGATGGTGTCGTAATTCTAGATAAAAGTATGAATCTTATTTTTTGTAACGATAGCTTTAAATATATTTTTACTAGCATTCAACAGATTCTCAATAATAGCGAACTAAGAAATACTATTCCTGTTGTTTCATTTTTTCAGAAAGAATTTAAACTCGACTCTAATTTCATGCAGAACCACCCTTTCTTAGTGAGCTTCAAACAAACAGTTTACAACGAACAAGTGAATTACTATCTCAGCTTTAAAGATATTAAAGATATTAAAGACCAAGAAGAAATTATCAAAGATCAGAACAGGCAGATGATTGAGAAAAACAAACTTGCATCTCTAGGTGAAATGGCAGCTGGTATTGCCCATGAAATAAATAATCCACTTACGGTTATCAGCTCTAATGCATCCCTTCTAGGAAAATTGAATGAACGCGGTAAGCTTTCTGAAGAGAGACTGACTGAACTCAATAAAAAAACTCAGCAACAAGTTGAGAGAATTACTACGATTATCAAGTCCCTGAGATCTCTTTCTCACGGAATGGCCAACGACCAGATGGAGAACTTCTCTCTTCATGAATTACTGCAAGAATCAATTAATCTTGCCCGCATGAAAGATAAATCAAAAAAGATTGTATTTTCTTTGGAGAATACAACAGATTTTGCTTTTGGAAACAGAGGACAAATAGTTCAAGTTGTACTTAACCTTTTAAATAATGCGATTGATGCGATAGAAGAACATACTGATCCTTGGATTAAAATTTCTATCAAGTCAGATAAGAATCATCTCCATATTTATATCACGGACTCTGGCCCAGGGATAAAGTCAGAACTTATAGACAAGATATTCGTTCCAATGTTTACCTCCAAACCGGTTGGAAAAGGAACAGGACTGGGACTCTCATTATCCAAAAGTTTTATGAATCAAAACATGGGGGATCTAGTCTACGAGACTGTTAATGATCACACCTGTTTTATCGTGTCTCTACTCAAAGGAATTGAAGAAACTCGTGAGAAGGCCTCTTAAAAGAAAACCCTCCATCTTACATAAGTAGATTGAACTTCAGAAATAACATATTCTTCATTCCACTCGGTAATGCCACCTTTATAATTGAAATGTCCAACTCTCAAGATTTGGTTATTTCCAAAAGGAATTGCGTAATAAAGATGATATCCATTATTAGAATGTCTTGTATAAAAGTCTGCGACATAAAGTGCGGTATGGTCTTCTAA
>CATLVA010000277.1 GCA_950060715.1 uncultured Oligoflexia bacterium
CTGTCCAAATCATCAATCACACGCGGATTATATCGCTCTTCAATATATATTCTTTAAGCGTTTTAAAATACCAGTTTATATTGCGGCTGGTATCAACTTAAATATTTTTCCCATCGGCGATATTTTTAAAAAATGTGGAGCTTTTTTCATTAGAAGAAAGTTTGATGAACAGACCTATAAAATCGCTTTCCAGGGATATATTTATTATCTCTTAAAAACGGATAAAGTGGTGGAGTTCTTCTTTGAAGGAGGACGAACTCGAACTGGAAAACTTTTATCACCTAAATTTGGACTTTTCAGCATGATCCTAGACGCTCATGCTACTTTCGGTGAAGGGAAAAAACCTTTGATGTTTATTCCTGTGTCTATTGCCCATGAAATGATTCCTGAGGAGAGAGCGCATGCGAAGGAACTTAGTGGGGGACAAAAGAAGAAAGAAAAACCAACTCAATTATTAAAACTTTTTACGTTGTTTAATAAAAAATTGGGAACGGTACATGTGACTTTTTCTCCTGGCGTTGTGGTTGAAGAAAATTTTGAATGCCTGAAAACTAAAACTCAAGAACTTGCGTTTGAAATTTTTAGAGGTGTAGGACATGGCATGCCGATTACTCCTTCATCCTTATTGTCCTTGATTCTTTTGGATGAGCCTTCAGGGGCACTCACTTGGAAGCAAATAATGAACCGGGCAAAAGATGTGAGGGATTACTGCCATTACATGGGAATCCCATTGACCGACTCACTTGCTGGCGAAAACTGGGAGCCGACTCTCAAAGTGGCCATGGATATGTTCTTAAACAATAAAAAGGTCGAGCTCATTAAAAGAGAAAAACTAAATCAAGTTTTCTATTCGATCCAAGAAGAGAGTAGGGTTAATCTTCTTTATCACAAAAATATGATCCTTCATCATTTTCTCGTTCCAGGCGTTATGAATGCGACTTGGTTTAATATCTTTAATGGAACAATTAAAACACCATCAGAGTTAAGAAGATTCCTTCTCATAAAAAGAAAAGAACTTAAATATGAGTTTTATCTGCCGAGAACCTCAGAGATGATTAGTGAGGGGATCAGAGTTGTTGAGTATGCCCTAGGACGTAAGTTAGATAATATAGATTCTATTTTAGATCTACCTATGGACGATCTTTATAAAGTTGCTTCAAAAGTGAGGCGATTTTCAACAGCTCTTAGTTATATTTATGAAGCTTATTATATTGCCGCTATTACGGTAAACTATCTTGTGAATGAAAAATTTAATGTGGATAAATTTTTGCAAGTTTCGGCGGAACTTTTTCAGATGGAAAAGGATCATGGGCGAATCGTTAAATATACCGAGTCTTATACCGTTCCGAAAATGAAGGCTACGATTTCATACCTAGAAAATCTAGAAATCATCAAAATTGATGATCAAGGAATTATTGAAGTTGTTGAGCCGGATAAAGTCGGTTATCTTATTGAAAAATTTGCTAGAGATGTTAATGATCAGGTCTCAATCAATTTAAAGTTTAGTTATGAAAACAGTTAATCTCTATAATCGCCGCTTTATGGGAGTCGTATTAAACTCTGAGGCGACACCTTTTCAGTGTCTACAAAGAATCGACGATCTCATTTTTGATTCACTTCTTGTAGATGCGATTGACGAACAAGTGACCATCTACTTTGATCAAGGTCAGATAAAAATTGGACGCGAAGTGATCGGTTTTGATGGAGCTTTTAAGGCCTTAACAGATATTTCACTTGAAGACTTTTCTCCCGTTGTGGCCAATAGAGAAGAGTTCATCCAAGAAGATTTCCAAGAAATTATAAAAAAGATTTCTCAATTTGAAAGAGGAAGAGCCGTGATTGATGTTTCCGGAAGAGTAAGTTTAGATCTTTTTTAATTTACAAAAATAGATCGGACCAATTCCAAATTGATGAGGAAGACTTATATTTCCAAATTTTGTTTTCTCAAAAAATTCTACATCATTAAGAATGACCTCTACTTGGTCACCTTTTTTACTCAGTAATTTCTCAATGACTCCATCATTTTCAAGAGGCGATAGCGAACAGGTTGAATAAACGATTTCTCCTCCTGACTTACAGGCGAGAAGTGCAGAACACAATAGGCCATACTGGATTCCTGCGAGCTTTTTTGTTCGTTTAGGTCCCCAGCTTTCTAGTTCTTTTGGATCTTTTAAAACATGCCTCTCACTTGAGCAGGGAGCATCTAGAAGGATTTTATCAAACTCTTCAGGAAAATTTATTCCGTATTTGAGACCATCCTTACCTTTAATGAAAACATTCTCACGGATATCTTTGGGGACGTAGTCTATGATGACCTGCTTTAAGCGATCTCTTCTTGTTGGTGAAATTTCATTAGACCACAGCTCTCCTCCCGCTAGAGACTCTGCTAGAATGAGAGTTTTCCCACCAGGTGCAGCACACATATCAAGCACTTTATCACCCGGAGAAATATTTAGCTGGGAGGCACATATAAAACTCGCTGGGTCCATGACGTAGTAATTTTTAAGATTTTTTTTGTCTCGCTTATGTGGAAGTGAAGCTAGTTCAGCCGAAAACTTAGGAAAATCCAGTATTTTTTCAGAAGTTTGAGCTGCAGGCGCATCGAAGCAGGCCCTGATCATTTGATTCTCAGCAGCCAATAGAGCCTCTTTCACTTCTTTCCAATTATCAGGATATATTTCAGTGTAATAATCATCAAAACTAAGTTTTTTGTTTTTTTGTTTCATTTTTGCGGTGCTTTATTCCAATTTTTCAATTGGATAACTTCTCAAAGGATGTTATTTAATTATAATAACTACTTAACTTAACCAGTGGAGGTTTACAATAGCTCAGTTTAATAGAGGCGGCGGAAAAGAAAGAGGGCCGAGAGTCAATGAGGCGATCAGGTCATCAGAGGTGAGATTAATTGCAGATGCAGGCGAACAACATGGAGTTGTATCTTTGCAAAGGGCATTTGAAATTGCTGAGGAAGCTGGACTGGACTTAGTAGAAGTTTCTCCAAGTGCTAAACCACCTGTTGTTAAGTTAATTGATTACGGAAAGTTCAAATATCAACAGCAGAAAAAAGCTGCGGAAGCCAAAAAGAAGCAAGTTACTATTCAGGTGAAAGAAATTAAGCTTCGTCCAGCGATTGATATTCACGACTTGCAAGTAAAACTTAAAAATGTTTATAAGTTCCTTGATGCAGGCGATAAAGTTAAAATGCTAATGCAGTTTAGAGGTCGTGAAATGGCCCATAAAGATATTGGACTGACAAAGTTCAAGGAAATCCTAGCTAAAATTGTTGAGGATACTGATGCGGTTGTTGAGTCTCCACTCAAAATGATGGGGAACAGAGCAATCGTGATGATCGCACCTTCGAAAAAGAAGTAAATACCTTAATAAGCACTTGTGCGCTGCGCATAGGTGCATTTTCCTTTAAAAAATTCTTTGCCATTTGAGTCG
>CATLVA010000278.1 GCA_950060715.1 uncultured Oligoflexia bacterium
GGTATGGGCCCATATAAAAATAATCAACACCATCAATAGTGGTCGCTGTTGAGTCATTAAAAGTTAAACTCGTAGATAGATCATAAGTGTAGCTGGCCTGTAATTCATCAGGTAGACAACGATCAACTTTGATTGAATCTTCATCATCGTAATAACTTACATTTCCACTTTGAACGTTGATCTCAGAAGGAATATAAGGAATATTTGGCGAGCCTGATTCAACAAGCCCCTTGTCTACAACTTTAACATAAGCGTACTTACAAATATCATTTGAATCGCTGCAGGCGTCTGCAATACTTCCAGTAAATGTTGGGTCGTCTGAAAGCTCTAACCCTCTACAATAGAGGTTATCGTCTCTATTACTAGAAACTGGTTCACTCAATGCCCCAGAAGTTGCTCCAGTAAAATCGTAAGAATTATAATCATAAAGATCATAAATAAGTTGGATATCATCAAATGGTTTTGAACGAAGATCGAGAACTAAAACTTCAATTTTAGTCTGGGGAGTAAGTCCCGGAGCAGTACTTACAGTTGTTTCAACTTCAATCGCAGACTTATCTAAACCAAATTTAAACCTGGCCACAATTCTTTCTGAATGAAGTGAGGAGATATTGATCCCGGCAAGATAAAGTAGACCATTGTAATTTTTTGGAAGAGTCAGCTTTCTTTTATAAGAGCCTCCCCCATCATCATCTTCAATTTTAGGTTCGATCAAATGGCGAAGTTCAACTTTTGCAATTACGGCGTCTTCATCACCGTCGATACCATCATCCTCACCGGTTAGATTGTTTCCAGAGTCAGTTCCGCCAGTACCTCCTGTTACATTAGAAGATCCAGTCGTAGCAGTTCGTGTCTGGGTACTTTCCACACATGAAACTAAAATCGAAAATATTAAAATTACCCATAATCTATTCATCACTATCAACTTTATCGGCTTGTGATTTCTCTTACTTAAAGATTATAGGGGCTTACAGGGGGTTAAATGGGATATTTCTCTAAATAGCTGTTTTTATGTTCGGTATGGATGGTTTGCTTAGATTTTCTGGCCTAAAAATGCGGCAAATATGACCGGTAAGTTTATGTAAATCCTACATGACATCTAGCACAAAAAGCCTTTTACGCCTAGTATGCCCCAAATTTTTTAAAACCTTATTAAGGAGAAACCTGTGAAAACAGTATTCATTTTGGCCCTACTTGCCTCTTTCGCTGCTTCAGCAAATGACCCATCAATTAACGATTATGAACATGCAAAACTGGTAGAGATTGCAGTAGATGATCTTGCTCAACGAGGTTACACCGTCTACACCTCATCAGATATGATGGTTGAAGTTGATCATCCAAGTGAGCTTGGAGTTATGGATCAAATCGAACATTATTTTACTGTACACGGAGTAAATGATTATGGACGTGGACCGGAATATGAGACTTGTACTCAAACTGCAATTTTTACTAAAGGTGAAAATTCAGCAAAACAAATTGAGCTACAAGTGGATTTTTTAGATACTCCTGATTGTCGTTAGGATGATTTATCAAACCAACCTACTACTTCATATTTGATAGTATAAATAAACCTCGAAGGCTTTTACTTGCTAGAAGCCTTAGAGGTCTGGCCCTCCCTCCGAGAGCTCCAAAGAATTTTCAAGAAATCCTTTCTCAAGACAAAATAGATATCAGTAACTCCAGACAAATAAGTTTGGGCGAGCTTACTTCTGATCAAAAAACGAGTTCCTACCAATGGGTAAATATTGAAGACATAGAAAAGCTTCCTGGGCGTCAGGGCATTTATCTTTGTCAGACCCTAGCACTTCTTTGGAAGGGCATGCCGAATAACCGTGTCGATGAAATCAGAGAGAAAATTGGTGAAGTCAGTCTTCCTGATTTTCTCTATAAAGTTCGCGACTCTCAAGAGGTTATTTTTTATGGAGGCTCTTTTAATCCTTGGCATGAAGGCCATGAGAGCTGTGTGAAGCAAGCTCCAAGTGAAAATATAATCATTGTGCCTGACTACAATCCTTGGAAGGCGAAAAGAAATTCATTTTTTGGACCAACATGCAGATGGGCAAGCCTAAGAGAATTAGCTTTAAAATTTAAAGATCGAGGTTTTAGTTTTTACCCAGGCTTTTGGGGAATAGAAACTCCCAACCCGACTTCGCGTTGGATGCCTGAAGTTAAGTACACTAGAAAAAGCCTTATCATTGGTGATGATAATTTCATGAGTTTTGATAAATGGAAAAATACGAAATACCTAATTGGCGAACTAGAAAGAATTTACGTCATACCTAGGCTTCATGCTCTTACCGATATAGAGCGAAAAAAGCGCGAGTTTGAAAGCTTATTTTCTACGGATGTGTTTCAGGTTATGGAGCCGCATGAATATCAACATGTCTCTTCCACTACAATTAGAAGTGCAATTAAAAGAGAATTCGCTTTTCCTCTTTAATTTTTACCCCTAATCAATCAGTAGAGCTCTTTTATCTGAGAATTCAGCTGCATCAATTTTTGCTTGGATGTCCCTATCAATACGACCATTAAAACTAACTGACTCCACCCCGTAGCGCTGCTTGCAGTCTGAATCAGACTCAGTTTGCCCGCAAAGAATGATGAGTCCAATTTGGATCGCCTTATAGCGAGAGAGCCTTGGAACCGTCATTTGAATTGTCCCCGGTCTATAATTACAATGATACATTTCATCTTGGTTATTAAAACTCATACATGAAGAAGGAGTCTTATAATAAGGATGAGCTCCATCAAAAACTTTCACTTGCTCAAGCTGTGCTGATTCATCTTTTTGAAAGGCATAACGGATACGGTGCCAACCTTTACTACCTGCAGTTTCCCTTACCTGGAAGCCTACAATATCCTCACTTGGAATATAACCATAAGCTGCAAACTCTCCCACATCACGGGTATGATCATACCAAGCGTTATTGTTAACATAGTTATAATAATTTAGATCGATACTACGCGGAGATGTTTCTCTAATCATTGCCATATTATAACCGTAGGTTCCAGCTGCAGGTTGAATGATTGAGCTAAAAACAATATCGCTAGGCCAGTCATTATAACTACCAGAGCGGTAATCAATATTTTTAGCAATATGCTCAGAACGAGAAAGAGAGTTAAAATATTGGTCTAATAATTCTTTGGTTTTTTCAGTCGCTTCGACATCTTCAGAGAAAGAGTTTCTATAAGTTTGATGACCAATTTGACGGTCAATTCCCACAGCATGAGAAAATGACTGCCCCAATAGTTCATATTTAATCGAAGTAAAAAGTCGGCTTTTAATCATCGAGCTCTTATCCCCTAACATCGACTTCAAAGCTTTATCTAGCTCAAATTGATGCTGCTCCATCCCTCTAAAAAGGAGCCTTCCATTTCGTGGGTACTGCTCACCTCTAATTCTTTGTCCAGAAGG
>CATLVA010000279.1 GCA_950060715.1 uncultured Oligoflexia bacterium
AATATTTCGTCTTTTCATGATAAACAAATTAAAACGTTGTACCCATTATTTATCTCATTGATCAAAACTGAAAATTATCAAAAATATCCAATTAAACAGTATATTTTAGTTTCGCGTTTTGAGCCTATTTTCACCAAAAGAAATCTTAACGATATAAAAGATATTAAAGCTTCCCTTGAAAACAGAGGGAAAAAATACTGTAATAAATTGAGATCGAGCATAAATAGAAGACAACCATTTCATACAGATATGGTATCCCGAGTCTGTCATATTTTTGATCAAGCAGCTAAAGTTCCAAGGATTTCGGATTCAGATAATGAATTTCTTAGTAGCCTAGCATCAAGTGCTTCCTATTCTATCAATGTTGGAGGGCTCTCTCAGGATTACTACGATAATTTACGTTCGGAGATGATGAAGAATGCAGAGAAATCACCATTCTTTCATATGGCCGGAAAAAAGAAAATGGACTTCAATATTGTGGGAGCTATCAGTAAATCGGTAGACACTCGTATCGTCCTAAAGCAAAAAGACTATACGGCAACAGAGACTTATTATGATTATGAGACAACTTATGTTGATGGCCGCAAAGAGAAAAAGAAAGTAAAGAAGACTCGAGATGTTCAGAGAACTTATACCTATCGTGTGAGTGAAGCGACCAGATCTTTTCAAGTTCAAATGAAAGCTAAGTATAATCTATTTGGGCGAGATCGTTTTATTACCTATACCGATACAATCAAGGAAACAATTACCAACCATAACAATACTGCATCTTATGCTGGTATCTATCCCGTCTCAGAACAATTTAAATCTAAGTCCTTAGTGATGAATGAGATTTTGCAGAAATTTTCTGTCAAAGCTAAGGATCAATTGAATGAGCTTTGGAAAAGGCAGTATTGTGATGGGGATCTTCCTGGAGGATTCAGTCCAGCAACTGAGAAAATGATGAAATGTAGAATGTTAGCCGCAAAAGAAAATAAGAAGTATCATGCATGGTTAAATACTTTCTTTGGTATTACTCAGACTGATGATATTTCGGATTTTGAGCGTTTAATGGGATTATCTAGCTAGATTATTTTTTAAAACCTTAGGAGGTTTTGTTTGAAGTTATTGAGTTTTTTGTTTTTAGGATTACTTTTCTCTTGTGCTGGGTGGAGAGTGGAGAATACTCCTCATCTAGGAGAGTACCCACGAGACTTGAAAGTTGAAGAAAAAATTAAACTCAAGCTAAATTTTTCGAAATATGATCACATCTATAATGGAGAGCTAAAGAAGAGCTCTATTAGTGACACTAAGAAGATTGAAATGATCGAAGAGATCAAACAAGCCTATATTGAATCCGGAATTTTTGTTTTTGATGAAAAAAATCCTGATGTGATTGCAGATATTCAAATAAAGAGTGAGGGGGAAGGTAGTCTTAATCGAGCTATTTTAACTTACGCGACTCTTTTTTTAGTTCCTAGCTCGTCTCAGACAACCTATACCGTTACTACTGAGTTTAAGAAAAAAGACGGAAATGTTCTAGGAACTATAGTTAAAAGCGATACAGTTGAAAAATGGCAACAACTCTTTTTAATATTCGCGATGCCATTTAAATATCCGCACTCTGCATTGAAGTCTACTCTTGTCGATCTTAATAGGGCCACAATTGTAGAAGCGCATAGAGATGATTACTTCAGAGAAGTAACAGAATAAAAATTAAATTGAGTAATAATAAATAGAGGAAGGAACTACATGAAGTGGTATCAAAAGTTGCATTGGAAAATTATTATTGGAATGATTCTTGGACTTGTTTGGGGAGTTGCTGCAGCAGCGTTTGGACTACAAGAATTTACACTAGATTGGATTGCTCCATGGGGAAAGATTTTTATCAATCTTTTAAAGCTCATTGCCGTTCCTCTTGTTTTGACCTCATTAATAGTAGGGGTAGCTTCACTTTCAGATATTAAAAAGCTTTCACGAATGGGTGGAAAAACAATAGCTGTTTATCTTTTTACAACAGCTATAGCAGTTACGATAGGCCTTGTGGCAGTTAATGTATTTAAGCCTGGTAATAGTATCCCTGATGAGCTCACCCAGAAACTGAAAAAGAGTTATGAGGCGACTGTTAAATCTAAAGAAGACAACGCAAAAGCTGCTCAAAAGAGAAGACCATTACAGCCAATCATTGATATGTTTCCTGAAAATATCTTAGAAGCGTCAGCAAATAATAGGAATATGCTTCAAGTTGTTATCATCGCTATCTTGTTTGGAATTGCACTCATCCAGATCGAGAATAGCCGATCTGATCAATTGGTTCAACTTTTAGATATCGCGAATGAGGTTGTTCTGAAAGTTGTAGATATGACTATGCTACTTGCTCCATTTGGGGTTTTCTCACTTCTATCGAATACAATAGTCTCCGTAGCGGGAGATGATATCTCTCAGATAGGGGAACTTTTAAAAGGTCTCGGCTTTTATTGTTTTGTTGTTGTGTTCGCACTTTTTCTTCACGGAGGAATAACATTTCCAGTCATCATTAAATTTTTTACTCCTATGAAGTTAAAAACTTTCTTTAAAGGAATTGCTCCAGCTCAATTACTTGCATTTTCAACAAGTTCTTCAGGAGCGACTCTACCTGTAACCATGGAGAGATGTGAAAAGAATTTAGGAGTTGAAGAAGAGGTAACTTCTTTTGTTCTTCCACTTGGTTCGACAATTAATATGGATGGGACAGCTCTCTATCAAGCCGTAGCAGCTGTATTTATTGCTCAGGCCACCGGCATTCCACTAACTTTTGGTGATCAACTCACAATCATTTTTACCGCTGTACTAGCATCTGTCGGTACTGTTGCCATTCCTGGCGCGGGTATCATTATGCTATTGATTGTTTTGGAAGCGATTGGTGTACCAAGTGCAGGTATTGCCCTTATTTTAGGAGTCGATAGAATTCTAGATATGCTAAGGACTACCGTTAATGTGACGGGTGATGCAGCTGTATGTGTTTTAATTGCACACCAAGAAGGACAATTAGGAGAGGCGGATGCAGATGATCAGCCTCATTTTAGAATGAATCGCACAGAGCCTGTTTAAGGGGCCGTCGCTATAATTTCAGGACGTTCTTCGTTCTGCTCTTTAAAATCTAATAAATTCGTGAAGTCTTCTTTCCATGGGATGACTTCACGATAATCAAACCAATCTAGCATGCAGTACAACCACTGAGCGCTCAAATTCCAAGTGCTAGGTACATTTTCATTAAAGTAATCCAGGATATTTAATATACGGCTTTTTTGATTGAGGCTGAATTGATTCTCATAATACGGGTCCAAGTTCATGAATTTTAGTTGATAATAGATTATTCCTGCATCATTAGCTTCGTTAATTAAAATTAGATCTTGGTGAGTCTTGATGTCTATCTCAAAACCTA
>CATLVA010000280.1 GCA_950060715.1 uncultured Oligoflexia bacterium
TTTTAGATAATTTTCCATAACCTTCTTGAGCCTGAGTATCAAAAAAGACTTCACCATCAACCACATAGCCTTTTTGATTACGAACGATTCCCTCAATCATCTCGATGATATCAGTCATATGTTCAGTAACACGTGGGTTATGATCATGAGGACGGAGTCCGAGCATATGAAAATCTTTTTCAAATTCTTTGATGAATCTTTCAGTAACATCAGAGCACTCTACACCTTCATCATTGGCTCGCTTGATAATCTTATCATCTACATCAGTGTAGTTATAAACCATTGTGACTTTATTACCTTGAAACTCAAGCCAGTTTCGAATGAGGTTAAAAACAATGGCCCCTCTAAAATTTCCAATATGTAGAAAGTCATAAACTGTTGGTCCACACAAATACATTTTAACTTGGTTAGGAATGATTGATTTGAATTCTTCTTTCTTACCACTGAGAGTGTTATAAATGAGTTGTGTCATCGCTGTCCTCGAGAAAATTTAGCATTTTTTTTACTAGGTTCTGGTCTTGATCTCGAACCATAACCGCAGTGTAGTCCTCTATCTTGTCTATTTCAATATTTATTTTAAATTGCTTTTGAGTGATCACGGGAACTTGATCTTCTTCCCAAAGATTTCTTTTTATCCTCATCAGTTCGTTGATTTTATCTGCTCCAACTTTTTCATTATGAAGCATAAACATATTTTCCCACTCATTATCGAGAAGTAGTGATAGGTATTTTCTCGCAATTTTGACGTCGTTTTCTTTAGTCAAACAGAGTTCACAATAAATCTGATTTGAAATCGAGCACATTCCTACTGCAGGTAGCTCAGGGTGATCGACACATGTCCTACCAAGGAGATTTCCTCCACCAATATTCTTGGCTTGTTCGATGGCCTGTCTAACCTCATCCGGGATATTTTTCTGCTCTATATTATCTTTTAAGGCCGTACTCTCTGGTGGCTTCTGCTCTTTCATCTTCATGAATTTCATCGCAAAAATAAGTGTAAAAGCAAATAGCCCAATGATGAGAAGACATAAAAGAACGATAACAATGATCAGAATGGTTTCCATCTAGAGCTCTACTTCATATCCTTGAAATTTTCGCATATTGATGACACCCTTTTCAAAGATCAGGTACTGCCCTTTAATTCCCATAAGGGTATCCTCAATCACTGGATTTTTATCAAAATTATAAGAGCTTACCTTTTCGGGATATCTCTCAACAGGATAGTTGGCGGTAAAGATCTCATCATCAACTTCTGTAACATCATGCTTTTTAAATAGGTCTTTAAATTCAGCCCAAACTTCTTTTTTCTTGGCCAGAAGATCTACGTCTTCATAAACATTTTTAAGCATATTGCGCCAGTTAGTTTTATCCGCCATTTTTTTAGCGATTTCAATTTCTACTAGGCCTGAAGTCAGCCTATTTTTAACTTCACAAAGTTTTATTGCCTTTACTGCACCTTGATCAATCCAACGAGTTGGCACTTGGGTCTTTCGGGTGATCCCGACTTTAAGCCCTGAGGTGACAGAAAGGTAGATCACATGCGGTTGCATACAATGTTTTTCACCCCACTCAGGATCTCTACAAGTCCCACGAGAATAATGACAAAGCTCAGGTTGAACAATGCACTGATCACACTCTGGTCTGGTAATAAAGGACTCCCAGGAGTAGCCCTGGCCATAGGCTTTCTTGATCTTTTTGCCAGTATCGACACAAAAGATATTTCCAGTATGCTTTAAGGTGATTTTTTTTCCAATGAGAGGATTCAAATCTACCAGCTCCTCACCTAGAGGAAGCTGGTAGTTTATAATATCATTGGGTGACGATTTTAGTTTTCTTACAGGTCCGATGCTCATTAAAAGATTGTATCAGCTCGTAACCCATTTTCAATACCTTTATAGACAACCGCTGCTGCATTGTGGCTATGAAGAGATTCAATATGCTCAAGTTCCACCAACCAATCAAAGATTAACTCTTCTTCACGGTTTAGGACCTTAGTAATTCTAGTTGAAGCATGCTCTACAAACATTGGGTGCGTACCATTTAAAATAGCAAAAGCTTGCTCATCTACTCTTTTTACTAAGCTTTGTGTTTCAGTAGGAATTGCTTCACGTACGAGAAGAACCAAGTCTTCAATAAAGAACTCTCTTTCAGGGTTTACTTGAACAGTGATGCTCATCTTTGATCTTTGAGAGTGAGGTACACCAATTCCTACGCCCTCTTCAGTTTTACCTGCAGCATATTCCTGCTCATATTGCTTGGCCATTGAGAGTGAACAAGGACAAGTTGAAGAGTATTCGTAAGTTAAAGTCATAAAGAATTGGAAACCTTTTTCTTTAGACTCTTTCGCTTCAAGAATTACTGGATAGTATTGCCATCCCCAGTTATCACTTTTGAGTGACTTCTGCTTAACCGGAAACTTAAATCTTAGCTTTAAATGAGCTGTATTGATTAATTCCTTATCCGCCTCATCCGCTAACTCAATTCGATATCTTCTTAATACGTTTTTAAAGAACTCTGAATTTACTTTGTCAGTCGTTGCAACCGATTGAAGAATCGTGCAAAGTCTCGACATGGAAACACCATTTTTGTTCGCTTCTAGGTTTACATACATCGAAGCTTCACAGTCGTGAGACCTGGTCACTCCAAACTTATTTGTGAATTCAATAGGAAGTCTAAATCGATTTATTCCGACTCTTGGGATAGCAACAAAGTCTTCCGTCGGTAACTGTTGGAAATCATTAAGTCCAGTTTCATCTTTAGTGTCACATTCCAAAATATCTTTTACCATTTTGGTTTTTACACTTGTATTGTCTTTATAGGACTGCTCAATCATTTCATTCTCCATTTTTAAAGAGCTGTCTTTTATCATATTTACTCCTCTGTTGCAAAGGTCTAGCAAAGGTCTAGCAAAGGTCTAGCAGGACCTGCGACACGTTAAGTTACTGCTATTATACCTCAATTGCACTAGCTTATTATCACTGTCTAGCATTATTCTTAGCTTGTCAGGAAAGTTTTATAGCACTAGGATGCAGCTTATGCGCTGGCCCTTCATCATGATGATTAAATTCTACCGACTTGCGATCTCACCGCTCCTGGGCCCGAGGTGTCGTTTTCAGCCAACATGCTCTCAGTATGCACTTGAGGCATTTGAAAAATTCTCTATTCCAAAAGCAATCTATTTAACAATAAAAAGGATTTCCAAGTGTCACCCCTTCCACGGTGGTGGGCATGACCCCCTTCCTTAAGTTATAGAACTTGCAGGGGATCCACGTCTATTTTGAAACTTATATTTGGCGGTTTTTGATAGTTCTGCTCAAAACTCGACAATAATTGATGGAGCTGTCCTGCTTCACTAGTCTTAAGCATTATTCCCCAGGTAAACTGATTCGCTTTCTTT
>CATLVA010000281.1 GCA_950060715.1 uncultured Oligoflexia bacterium
TTCCTTCAAATTTTTTAACTAGCTCAACCGGATTTAATTCCAGCAAATGCCTCTGGACTGTTATGCTGATCGCGATTTTCACTCCACCATCAATTAATTTCTTTAAATTATTAAAGAATCGTTCCTCGGATGAACCAAATTTTGAGTTATTGAAGCGAATTTTATGGTCCCAAGAAATCCCCATCTCGCCTTCATATTCATCATGAATGAACTTGATAAATTTCTCGTCGATATTAATTAATAAATTGGTCTGCGGAACGATAAATATATCCGTTTGATCAAAGATATCTCGGATCATATCATTAACTTTTTTCAAGTAATCGAGAGGGGCCAAAAAAGTTTCCCCTCCATGAATATAGAAAACTGCTTTTTGAGGATTCACATTTTCTCTTATTCCGGTTAAATACATTTTCACATCTTCAAGATCAGCTAGTTTAAAGGGGTCTCTATTTCCATTGGTAAAACAATGGTCACAATTTAAATTACAACTTTGAACTACCCTTACATAAATAACGTTGAACTCTCGACTGAATACCATCAACAGACCTCAAACTGTGCGAGTGCAGCTAGGTTATTTTGACGTTTTAACTCATATAGGTATGAAAGGAACAAATCATTTGTTTTAAGGCTACTGCTTCCAGCAAAAAAGAAAGAGCCAAAACCAGATTGAATATCGACTTCCAGGATTTCACTATATTTTTCCTGAAAAGCCAATTTTAATAGTTTCGAACTAAGATCATCGCTAGTCTGATCAACTAAAGGCATTTGATGAATAATATTCTTATGCCTCATAAAGAGAATAAAATCATCCGCCTTGTAGCAATCTAGAATATGCTTGGAATTATCAGATTTAATTCCTTCGTCCAAAAGCCATAGATACTGTGGATTGGCTTGAATTAAATTGACCACATCACTTATTTCATATTGTCCATTAACAATGATCTCATTTTGTTCTAGATCGATCTGAATATAATCGTAAATTCCTTTTACAATATCAGCTTTAAGGATTTCAATTTCCTCAACAACCAACTTCCAACAAATCGTTTTGAGTTTATTTTGAAAAGCGCTTTTGATGGTTTCGTTTTCACCGACAAAATAGCTACTAAAAAGATACTCATAACTTAACGAGGAAGGATTTACAGATTGAAGGAAGTCCGATTTCTCTACTTGACTCCAGTATTGAGAAAATTCAGCTCTATCCACTATCTTTATCTGATCCAAATATTCGCGAACACTTTTGTGAATACTCCCAACTTTTAAAAGAGACTTCACTTTCAAATCTTGAATATGAAATTCGTAGAGTCGATAAGCTGAATCTTCATCCAGTCTGCTGAATAAAGATTTCCAAAAACTGCATTGAAGTTTTATATAGTCATGTGCTTCCAAGTAAATAGTATATCGACTCTGCTGCCCGCTTTTAAATAAATGCTTCCACAAAAGTTCTGGATCACCTTCAAAATTTTCATTTAGCAAACTTTCTAGACTAGAAGCTTTTTTAACAATATCCGGCTTAAATCCCATGACCTCATATAATAAAGGGTCAGTTATACACTGAGAGCTTGCAATTAAGCTGTCGTGTTGACTATTAAATCTAAAGTCGAAATCTAAATAGGTTTTGTTAAAGAGGTGAAACAACTAACCTATCTCCTTCCTCTAGAACCGTGGCAAGATGAGTGGCAAGCACTGTGGCAAGCAGTTACATTCACCGTTACAGATGAGGCATAGTGATTCACAATAACTTGCCTAATTTTAGCTATTAAATCGTCGACTGCAGAGTCAGCGTTTATAATACCCGGCCCAAGAGCGGAAACAGGATCGGCTGGCGCGGTTGCATTGGCGACTGTGGTTTTAAAGGTGTTAGCGTCCATTGCATATAAAGAACTAAGAGCCGTTATTTCGTTAACCCAAATATTTGATACTAAATCTGGTAAAGCAGCGCCTGTACCAGGGACAGATCGCTTCATTCTTACATTCATTGTACACCTTCTAACCGCAGTTAAACGTTGCCCATAGGATAAGAATAAATCAGCTAAACTTGAGCCTGAAAAGTACTCAGAACGACTTCTAACTGAGGATTGCTCCGTCGGATCTGCAATATTGCTAAGTGATTTCGGCGTCACACTCAGACTTGCCGTAGAAACAACAGGAGTATTTCCTTGGAGGCTAGCATATGCTCCAGTCAAATCACTATCCTCTCTAGTGATGTCAGCGGTTGTCGCATTAATTACGTCCGTGATGAACTTTGCTATCTTTGCGTTCTTATCAACATTACTTCCACTTGGCATTTCAAACTCCTAAAAAGCAAGGTAACTTAAAGACATTTGCCACTGCAAAATAAGCCTTTCCCATACATGTGGAGAGCTTATCGCATGTCAAACATTCTTCAATTATTGGTTTATTTATTTTTTCTATATGACTTAATACTTTTAAAAAACTATCAAAATTAATACGATCCAATTGAAATAAGTCGTCTTCAACATAGGCATATTCATCAAATGGAATTATAGGAGCAATATACGCACTCTCTCCTTTGAAAATAAAAGAAGGCTTTCGAAGCAATGTCCTATCATTAAATCGATCTTCTTCGGTATTATACATTTGAGCAAGTGTTTTCATTGATTTCAAACTCTCAAGTAGCTTTTCACTTTTAAGTTTTTTGCTAATTCGACTATTATATAAAAAAGTAAAATTAATCTCTAAGATGCCATCATCTGAGAGGGCTTCAACAAACTCTCTGATCTTTACATACTCTTCATGACTAATATTGCGTCCTAAGTTGAGTGCGAGATTAAATACGACCTTATCCCCCATCAAGGCTCTAAGTTTTTCAATATTAGCTTTCACTTCGCAAAAGTAAGATTCTAAAAAGAGTTTTTCATTTATCAAATTAATTTGCAGTTCAACTTGCTCAACACTCGACGAATTTATCAAAACGTTGAAATAGTCAAACTCCAGCTCCCCCTCGAGAGTAGAAGCTACACCTAGATAACGAAATTTCGAGATAATGCTCTTCACTGCATCTTTTTCTAATAGCTCTAAATTGGCTTTATTTTCAAAAAAGTCAGTAGGAAGAAGATAACAAGTTTCTAACTGATAATCCTTTTCAATTAGCTCTTCAGCAAGCCTATCGATGGCCTCATAGTTATCGAGTTGATTTCCTGAACGGTTATAAAAGCAGTTCTCACAATTTTTAAAGCAGTCGTTCAAATTGAAAAGACGGAACTCTGCCACATAATAAGGGTTTCCATATTTATTATGCATTTCCGTGTAGATTGACATCTATTCTTGTCCTTGAAATCCATTCAAAAATTTACTGTAAAGAGATAAATCTTTTTGTTCATTTAAAAGCATCATTAACGATTTTGGAGCAGCACAAATATCATCTTCCCA
>CATLVA010000282.1 GCA_950060715.1 uncultured Oligoflexia bacterium
ATGAACTTAGAAATAGGAGACTAATAAAAAGCTTCATAATCTTAAGATATTATGTGAAGCAAAATTTTTCAAGGTAGTAATTATGTGTTTCTCAGTGATGATCGAGCGAGATTTATCTAAGCTCTCAAAACTATATATGGCCGAAATTAATGAGCCAGCTTTTGAATATTTCTATGAACGAACTCAATCACACCCAGAGCTCTACAAACTACCTCAAGATGAGGAAGGAAGAATTTATGCAAAGGGCTGGGCTCCTATAGTAACATTTGTGAGAGGAAAAAGAGAGATCAGACCTATGCGCTATCAACTCCTTCCCTCTTTTTGTAAAACACCAAAATACACCAGAGTAAATCCCGATACTGGAAGAGATGTTGAAATTAAATCAACGTATAACGCTCGCTTAGATTCTTTAGAAAAAGCAAAAGCTTGGCAAAACCCTTTTATGAAATTTCATGGAATCGTGCCCGTAAAAGCATTTTACGAGTGGGTTGATCGCAATGGACAGACGACCCAAATAGAGTTCTTTGATCCTGAAAGACCGATGTTACATATACCCTGCCTATATGATAACTGGTACTCAGAAGATAAGTCATTGGTGATTCAATCGTTTGCTATCATCACTACAGATCCAACTAAAGAGGTATTAGCAAAAGGCCATGATAGATCCCCTATTAATCTTCCTGCGGACAAGCTCGACCTTTGGCTTAAACCCGAAGCCACCGATAAACAAACGGTATTGAGCTTGTTAAATCTACCACTTCCCAATAAGTTTGATTCAAGTTTCGAAGCAATCTGATTAAGATCATTTTTTAAATGCTGATCTGGACCGAGAATAAAACCGAGTAGAGTTTTAAAGGGAGGATCATATGCCTTTATTAATGGAACAAAGATTTAGAACTGCAAGTTAATGACATGAACAACCAACATAAACACCTATTGGATTTAATGAATAGGCTGTTTGAGCTCAATCATCAAAAGGCTGATAAGGCTTCTTTAATTTCAGCGTTAGATGCACTGGGGAAATACACTGTTCAGCATTTTGAAGAAGAGGAAGCTTATATGGAATCGATTGAATACCCTAAGCTTACTGTTCACAAAACAATCCACAAGGACCTTTTAAGAAAATTTGGTGAGCATCAAAATGAGTTCATAACTTCATCTCAGGCAACACTAGATGATAAGTTTTTTAACTTTCTTCAATTATGGCTTAAGGCCCATATTATGGGTATTGATAAACAATATAGTGATCATTCACAGGCCGTAAAAGCAGCTTAGCGACTACAAGGCACTCGCCGTGCCTTATTATCGAGCACCTCTCTTGAAATATACTGAAGGTGCTCATATTTATCATCATCTTTCAAAAGATAAAAAATCTCCTGACCTTTGGCCTTTGTTCCTACAACTTTTTTAGGGTTTATGCCCCAAACATTTGAAATCGCCACGCATTGTCCAGCTTCAAATTTGGGAGGTAAAAATAGTATTCTAATATTTGGCGGAAACCAATATTTATTGATAAGTCCCTGAGCCAGGTATAGTCCGACAGGAAGAATGAGAATCCACAAAAATTTCTTCACCCTTCCCTATCGGAAGTATCTTACTCAGACTTTATTTTGCAATGAGAACTGAAGTTTTAGCTTTTTTCGCTATCCTCGTCGAAATGGCACCTAGAAAAAACTCCGCAAGTTTACTTCTTTGATGAGAACCTAAAAGAAGTAAGTCCGCACCAATTTCTTCAGAATAATTAATCAGACATTGTGCGATACTACCGTCTTTATCGATTAAAACCTTAGGTACAATTTTTTGATCGGTGAAAAATGTACCCATTTTGTTATTTAATCGCTCTTCGATTTTCCCTACACTTTCATCGATCATAGATTCTATCGCTGCATTGAAATCAGAGCGCATAGTATGGGCCACATGGTAGCCTTCGTAATAGCAAGGAACGATGTTAACTACGTGAACTTCGCATCCATAAGTATCGGCCAGCTTTTTTGACCAATTTAGAGCTGAGTCACAAAGTTTAGAAAAATCGTAGGCCACCATGATTTTTTTTGGAGAATCTAGTTTTGTATTTTTTGCAATGAGAACAGAGCAGTGACTTCTATGCAACACTCCTTCACTCACACTTCCCATGAAAGCTTCAGCCCAAGTCTTATCTTTTCGACGTCCCATGACCACCAATTCAGTATCATTCTTTTTCGATTCCCTAGCGATCACATCGATTGCACTTCCAGCGAGTGAATCATATTCAAACTTTTCAAAGTCCGGATCTATTTTTTCGATCTGTTTAATAAGGCGTTTTTCATTTCCTTTCAAAATATTATCAATATACTCTTGATGGATATCGATATTTAGGTGAGCAAAAACCGGATCAAGAGAGTTGTAGTCCGCCAATTTGTCGGCATGGATTACATAAGGACTTAACTTTAAATTTTTAGACCAATTAAGTCCTACCTCTAAACTGTCCAAGTCATGTTCACTCAATGAATTCGCAATAATTACTCTTCCCATATTTAACTCCTATAGGTGTATGTTAAACTATCCCCATGATAAAATCACTGATCTTTCTTATTATTTTGGGTTGTAGTACTAGTAGAGACATAAAAAAGTCTGATCATTACGATCCTATAAAAGACCGCTTCTACAACCAGTACACTAAAAAAACCAAAGGCTTCTGGGAGGTTATCAAGTGGAAATGGTCTACAGATCCAGCGCAGTGGCCAGATTGGGTTGATTTAGAGCATAAACCTAACCTTTCAGCCGTAAAAAAACAGGATGAAGTCAAAGTCAGCTTTATTGGTCACTCCAGCTTTTTACTTCAATTCAAAGAACTCAATATCCTGACTGACCCCGTATGGTCATACCGGGTAAGTCCAGTTTCTTGGGCAGGTCCTGCTAGACACCATAAACCTGGGATCGACTTAGACCATTTACCAAAAATTGATGTCATCATTATCTCTCATAACCATTACGACCATATGGACCTTGAGACCCTGAAGTCCTTAGAGAAAGCTCACTCACCGCTTATTATTGCCCCTAAAGGAGATAAAGACTTATTGACCTCACAGGGACTCAAAAACGTTGTCGAACTCGACTGGTGGGAGAAAGCCCCTGCAAATACCTTCCAATTCACCTATCTACCAGCTCAACACTTTTCAGGTCGTGGACTTTTTGATCGCTTTGAAAGTCTTTGGGGAAGCTTCGCCATAACGACTTCAACTGGAAAGAACATCTTTTTTGGTGGTGATACCGGCTACTCTAAGCATTTTTTAGACATTCAAAGCCGAATACCACATATGGATTTGGCTTTCATTCCAATAGGTGCCTATGCGCCGAGGCGGTTTATGAAACCCATGCATATGAACCCGGGGGAAGCCGTTAGAGCCCATT
>CATLVA010000283.1 GCA_950060715.1 uncultured Oligoflexia bacterium
TTATAGTTACGATTTGCAAAAGATCCAAATCCTCGGATTTCGATTCTTTCATCGTCGTACAATGCTTGGATCATACTATCAAAACAGATGTTTACAACTTTCTCTGCTTGTTTCGGACTTAAGTTAGCTTGCTTTTCGATTACCGCAATTAAATCTGCTTTTGTCATTCTGCTCTCCTGCTATAAGTTTTTGTTATTTGGTTCTTTATCGGCATAAGAACCTAAAAACATTAGCCGCCGAATATATTTGGCGTAAAAATTTATTTATAAGACTGAAATAAAGCTTAAGTTATTAATATCACGTATTTTCCTTCATAAACAACTAAAACGATCTAAAATAGTAAAGTCGGGACATATGATGGTCGATAGGCAAATAGAGCTATATATGAAAAATTTAACGCGAAGCCTAAATATTTTAATTCTTTTAATTGCAGCCGTGAGCTGTACTGATAATATTCCACGTGGACGCCCTACTCTTGAGCTAAGTGATTCAACTGCTGTAACAGATACAGACACCGAGACAGAGGAAGAGGTAGACCTCATCACCCAAAGGCCATCTGGGGCCATAATAATTCAACCAGACGCATGTGCATGCCAAAATGGAAAACCAATTAGTATTGGTGATTGCGCTGATATTTGTGCGGCCAAACAAGCTTCAACCAATGCAAATAAAACCTTCTTCTTTGATGTGGAACTAACTGAGGCCATAACCTTAGATGTTTATCAAGATATCGCTGGATGGTGTTCAACTCTTGATGGTGAGACAGATGTAGTTAACAGTTGTTATTACGAAATTAAAAGTGAGAGTGGTAGTGTCGAGCAAGTCGCCTTTGATCCTGCCGCTGGAGCGACTTCTTTCCAACTCGATCTAAGTGGAGAGATTTTAAGTGAAGATGAAACTTACAGAATAACATTGGTAGAGTCTGCAACTAGCGCACGCTCGACCACGATTCAACTAAGACTTTATTCTGATTTATTAGACGACACTATTGGTGGTCCACTTGCGATTATGCCGGTTAATTCATATAGCTGTCTATTTAGAGACGGAGAATTTGATTCTTCAACGGGTGAATTAATAGTTAACGATACAAGTCGTTTCCACTTTTACTTTATCCCAAGCACTAGACCTGAACCACTAAGTGAAGCCACAGTTCCAACTGTTAATTGTTACGATATTGAGACCTATGGAAATACTCCGATCAATAGTCCATTTCTAGAGGAGACTAATAACTCATTCGCAGTTTGGAATTCAAATGATCCGAGATTTTTTGATCTCTCAAGCACCGGAGTTCTCAGAGTTCATGAACTAATTGAACAAAATGTTGAGTTACAAGGGCAATCACTATCTTCGACTCCAGAACTATTCTTTCCACTAAGCTGGTTAAATGGTTTTAACGATGGAGACCAAAATCCAGGCGAAGAAGCTTCCGTATCTATTAGTACAACTTCCGCTGAACTTGGTTATTATATGAGTCCATTTATCGATAGTGAAACCTATAAGGCTTACTGCCCTACTAGATCTCATTACTATAGCGACTCTGTTCTATTCAAAGCGATGCGAGAAATTGTAGGTGTAGACACTGAAGCACTCTATGTAGCAAAACAACAAAATGTCTGTGACTTCCTTTTAATAAAAGAATCAACCTTAAAAGATATTTGGTTTTATATTGAAGGTGGGCAGCATATTGAGCCGACTAATGACACTGTTCAGGGTAAACAGATTCAATTCTACTGGCCTGCTGATCCTAACTCGCCATTTATAAAAAAGTCATATCAGAGAACTTATACAGTTAAAAATGTAAGCGATATTTCTTGTAATGATACTTCGGTAGGCTCTGGTTCCCAAGGATCAGATGGGGTCAGAACTCAAATTCCACCGCATGATAATAGAATTGGTTGTATCCCAGTTCTATCCGAATAAACTTTTCAAAATTTAGAGTAAAACTCTTTTAAGGACGGCCACCGTCGGCGCAAGCTCTTCGTGAAAGAAGAAATAGAAAGCTGAGATATTGAGAGTAAACGTTGTTGCACCAAGAGCGAGCTTTAACCCGATCCTCTTTATTAAACTCCCCTTTGTGTTCATCAAATTAAAAATGAAAGCACCTACGAGAATTGCGATAAGGCAAAATCCATAATAGCGCATTTTCTTAGGCTTATTAATAATCGAAACTAAGCCCGGAAGGGCATCTTTATCATGTGCAAACTCTACGAGGGTAACTTTCAGCTTTGGATTTTTTTCTAAAACCCTACCGAGAGCAGTGTTCTTAGAGTTCTCCATGATCTTATCTTCTAGCTCGCCTTTGGACATCATAGACAGAGGATTTTGCTTCATCATCTCAGCGAGCTTTTCTTTCATTTTTTTATCCATCATTTTGGAGAGAAAATTATCGTCTATCCCTTTTTCCTGATAAAACTTTGAAAGATTTTCTTTTACATCTACAGGAGCGTTGGCCGGTGCTTTTGACTCCGCAAACAAAGCATCACCACTTGTTTCTACATACTCACCATTTTCATCTTTGACATAAAAAACATCATCTCGATCTTTAATATTAAAAGCGGGATTTTTTCTACGTGTTGTGACTTCTTTTACTTCAACCTTTTCCGGAGCATATTTCGCGATAAAACTAGATTTTTGCTCAATTCTTAGATCTCTTAGTTCTAATTGTTGTTCAGAGGTAAGTGAGGTTAATTCCGCTCCCGAAAGCAGCGGAATACTATTAATTTTACTTTTTAATTCATCACCCGAATGGGTCTTTGCGAGCTCTTGCATTTGGATCATGCTATCATTAAGAGCTCGATTGACTTTAACATCTGAAGATTGTGCCCTCACTCCATACCAAAAAAAGATGGTGACTAAAGCGAGAGCTAATTTCATTCCTATTAAGCCTTTTTTCCGATAATTTTATCAAAGAATAGAATTGTCGGAGCTGCAACAAATAATGATGAATAAGTCCCAATGATTACCCCTAAACAAATTGCAAAGAAGAAGTCTTCAATCCCTGCTCCACCCATGGCGTACATAACAGCTGCTACTAGAAAAGTTGTAAAAGAAGTCAAAAAGGTACGGCTTAGAGTTTCATTTAAAGCGGTATTAATTTTTTCTTTTAACGTTTTTCCTGGAGATTTTTCCTCATGCTCGCGAACTCTATCGTAGACAACAACAGTATCGTTAACTGAATAACCAATAACCGCTAGAAGTGCACCAACAATTTGTAGAGAGAATTCCTTATCCATAAGAGCAAAAACACCAACAATGATTAAAACGTCATGAATAAGCGCTACAATTGCACCCGGAGAATATTTATAGTCAAATCTCAATGCGATATAGATCATAATCATTAAAAGAGCCCAGGCCATGGCTTGAAAACCTGAAATTCTTAACTGCTC
>CATLVA010000284.1 GCA_950060715.1 uncultured Oligoflexia bacterium
TTAAGAGAAACTTCTCGTGAAACTCAAAACAATGTTTCTCAAGAAGAAGATCAAAATCATGCGGCAGCTCAACCAACTGAAACTCGTGAAGAGAGAAAAGTTGAAGTAGCTCCGACAACAAGCTCAAAAGCTAAGTCAATTGCGGAAAAGCTTGGGTTTATGAACTTTGATGATGATGAGTTTGATACTCCATCATTTATGAGAAGAGACGATACAAGACAACAAGATATGTAATAAGAAGGCCCTCAATTAGGGCCTTTTTTTATTTAAAATATTTTTCTTCTTCGTCTTCTGAATCTCTAAATAAGATATAAGCCTCTGTATCATCTTCATTAAAACTATTTTCAAGTGCCCTAATATGCTTGTATAAACCAAGTGAATCAGTTGATCCATACTGGTATGAGATAGCATTTTCACCTTGAAGTTCAGAGTGAGACATCTCAATAGAAAGATAAATACTTCTTTCTAAAATATCTTTATCTTTGATCATCTTCTTAACTAGGTAAGGAAGATATTTTCTTGTACTTACACTGCCTCTAAACTCCATTAATAGATCAACTCTTTCACGACTCGATAACTCACTTTCAACACTTAAAATGCGGTATAGCTTACTGGCCAATGATTTTGCCTTCTGTCCATTTCCACCAGGGCCTGAGACATTATTACTTCTATGAAATAGAGGGTTAGCAATATGTCGGTCTCTTTTACCTCGGTAGATGGAATTAATAATGTTTTGAAAATCTTCTAATTTAACATAGTTTGTTTGTATGTATTCAAGTCCTGTTTTGTTGATAAAGAACTGTACTCGGTAGTTCACGTCTTCTTTTTCCTTCTTAAAGAAAATTGGAAACATACCCGGCCAGTCCCAGCTTTCAAACTGATCATAATGACTTTCAATAGGAAGATTGTATTTAATTTCAGAATGCAAGTTTTGCTCTTCAATTCTCGTATGGCTATGTTCGTAGTAATTAAAACTCATTCCAACTTGAGAAAAGTCTAGATTCTGTTGAGTCGGGTCACTATTAAATATAGAAAAGAAAGTAGAAGATTTTCTACTTTTCAGATCGATAATCCCAATATCAAAACCAAATTCTTTTTCAGAAGAAAAAGTAGGTGCGAAAAAGTATTTTTCACCATCATGATCATAGCTAACGATTTTGTTTTCAGTATAGTTTCTAGATCTTTCGTACTTAGAAATTAAAAGATTGACATCGAAACCAAGCCCTCTTCTAGTAAAGTCGATTTCAGAATTAAATGTCTTTTCGATTCGTTTGTTTTCTTTATTGGCGTCTTCTTTTGCGATCAATTCAATTTTAGCCGCATTAGAAAGTAGCTTTTCAGTTTGAATTGCGTTGTCTTTAAAAAGGTCTTTTGCAATTTGTGAATCTTTTAAAGCAAGCTTTGGTGTTAAAAGATCGTCGTAAGCTTGTCTGGCAACTTCAGTATTAAGATCAAAGATATAGTCTAAAACCATGACACGACCTTTTTCTCTATTGGCAAATGCTTCCATTAAATCAAAATCAATAATTTTTTCAACTATTTTCGAGCCAATTGAATTTCCGATATTAATTTTAAACAATTGTGGTCCTACATTTAAACCACCACTTGTTTGGATATTTTTAGAGTTTTCAGCAAAAAGCCTTACCCTAATTTTTTGATCTTTCATTTTAAAAGTTTGAACTAGAAACTCACCACTTAAAATATAGAATGCTTTTGCATTTAAATTTAGACCAGGGCTGAGTACCTTATCCCCACTAAAGCCTGCAAAAAGGTTCATCTTGGCCTGCATGGAAAAATAGTCTCCTGGCTCGAGTTGCTCCATCGCTATTTGTGAATTAAAAGGTATCTTTTTTAGATTTTCATCTGTGTTAATTTCAAGTAAGGCGCGGCTATGGTCGGTATATGGACGGATAAATTTGAGCTTTGTTCCCTTGCTAAGACCTAAACCAACCGGGACGGGAAGCCCATTGAGAAAGTCTCCGGCATCAAATTTTGCTTTAAGCTCATAGCTATCAGATCTAAGCCAGTATCCTGATACACCACCAGCTTCGACCTCTCTTTTATATTTTGCAGCTAAGCTTAGCCCTGTTTGATCAGAGGAAATATTAAAGATTCTGGCACCTACTCGAATATTGGCCTGGGAAAGTTTGTCGAGAATCTTTCGACCAAATCCACTTTCTTTAGCATAGCTTTCAAAGTCATGAATTCTGTCGAAAGTCTTATCTTCAAGCTCTTGGAAGCTTCCAACTTCTGCGCTTAGGTTGAACGAAAGGGTAAGAGTGGCCACTAATAATATACGGTTTTTTAAGTTCATACTTAAGGCTATCATGCTGATAAATATCTTCTGAAAAATCGCCCGTTTGGTGTAAATTTTTTATGTAAAAACTTTAGACAAAAAAAGCCAGCTAAAGCCGGCTTTTTAGAAACTTATTGGTGGTTTAGACTACTCAATCTCAGTTGGAGCAAGGTGATTTAGCTCTACCGTACCATTTAGGTATCTTTTCATGTCACCAAACGTTACGTTCGGGTGATATTTATCTGTGTTACAGTAGATTCTGGATGCTGACTTTAGCCCTTCAAATTCTATTCCTATTACTTCTTCTGCCACACGATATTCAGTTATATTGGCCACTATACTGGATACAAAGTTTAGGGATTTAGGTGCTGTAAGGGTTCTTGGGTAATCCACTTTGTCGTGATGTAGATAGCATTCAGAATCTCCAATCTGTGTGGTGCCTGTGTTTGCCTTAATATTTAGGGACTGTTTAATTACCATTGATTCTAGTTTTCCGACACGATGAAACTTATCACTGTCTTCGACCTGAGCAAAAGAGAGGGTACTAATCATTAAACTTAAAACTGCTAATTTGATTTTCATATATGCCTCCAAGCAAAAATTAAATTTTTAAAATTCTATCTAAAAATTTTGTGCGTTATAAGTTCTGCTGTAAAAACTACAACAAACTGACTAAAGTTTTTACAGTGGGGAAGGTTGGTGCAACCTAGGCTTCGCGGTAGAGGTCAAACTTGGTGATAATTTCACCATCGTTTTCAATATAGCTGGTAAGTATATAGGATTTTATGTTTTTCTTTTTAAGCTCATCTTTGCGATTTTGCATATTTAATGCCGCTTCGGGGTTTTCAGGGTCAGATAGAGCTTCTGCCAAAAGATACCACTCGTGATTTTGATAATGAATACTGTCTTCCATACAAAGATAGAGCTCATCGAAAGGATGCAGGTCTGAATCATCAAATTCTTTATCGCAAATAGAGCAGACGCCTTTATGGGATACGGTGAAGTAAGAGAGAAGCTTCTTTATGAGATTTTTCATACCATCGAGACAATAGTAATTGGTTTGTAACCTAGTTTT
>CATLVA010000285.1 GCA_950060715.1 uncultured Oligoflexia bacterium
TGTTCATACTCTCCTTCGGACGAAATTTCGAAAGCATAATGAGCGTGTTCAACGGCAGCTTGGCAAAGAAAATTTTGATGTTCGAAATTCACTCTTGCCTTAACTTTCTTCGACACGACTGGCGCGATATAGCGAACCAAAGGATAAATCAAAATTCGAAATATATTATAAAGTGTATAGATCACTGCTTAAAATCTCTCTTATATAACTGTAAACATTATAAGGTTCTATTTCAAGCATACAATATAATTGGTCTCGGTGACAGTTTTTTGATCCAGTTGTTGAGCAAGGAGAACAACTTATTCCTGACCAAAAAGCCTTGGATTCTTTTAGGTGTGGTTTAAAGCCAAAAGATGGTGAGGTCGGCCCAAAAATTGCAGCTGTTGGCACACCAAAACTTTCGGCGATATGTAGGCTTCCCGTATCATTAGTTATGCAAATCATCGCTTTTGAAATTTCTTCAATAGTTTCTTTTAAACTAGTCTTTCCTTGCAAGTTTTCTACTTGATTATTTCCCTTCCCTAGGTCTTCACAATACGCATCTCCTGGACCGGCAATGATTTTAATTTTAAACTCTGACATGCTTTTATCAGAACTAATCAGATTAATTAATTCTTGATATTTTTCCATCGGCCAGCGCTTCGATTCAAAAGAAGCCACTGGCGAGATGACAATAGACTTCTCATAGCGAGATTTATAGGAACGAATTTTAGTAAGAGTTGTTTTAGATAATACTCCTTGAGTACGATACAGATCTTCTTTTTCTATGGGTAAGCCACTTAGGAATGAAAAATCCTCAATTGTTCGAAAATGTTGAGTCGAAGTGGCTACTAAAAAGTCTTTTTTAGTGCTCACTAGTATTTTCCTAAGAGTTGATCTTTTATCAACCTTTAAAAAAGGAGCCAGCATAAATAGGCTTAATAACTTTGTTCGAGTATTGGCGTGTAAATCAAAAACAAAATCTACATCTGTGAGGCGTTTGGATAATTGAATGATTTGTTTAATGTCTTTAAGACCAGACATTCTTTCATATAATATGACTTCATCTACTTCTTCTAACTCTGTAACTAATGAGCCAAACTCTTTTGATGTGAGAAAGCTAATCTTAGCTTGAGGATTAATCTGTCTGAGCCACCTGACAAAAGATGACTGCATGACGACATCCCCCATGCTAGATAACCTGATAATAAGAAAGTGATTTCTACTTTCCAAGCTTTGCAAACTCTTCAGCAAAATAAGTCAGGATGATATCTGCTCCGGCCCTTTTGAAGCTGGTTAGCATCTCTACCATAATGGCTTCGGCATCAATCCAACCTTTCTGAGCAGCAGCTTTAACCATAGCGTACTCTCCGGACACGTTATAAGCAGCGATCGGAAGATTCGTGTTTTCACTAAAGCGCTGAATGATATCAAGATAACTTAGTCCTGGTTTTACCATCACTATGTCTGCACCTTCAGCTTCATCTAGTTTTAGTTCACGAAGTGCTTCGTCAGAGTTTCTAAAATCCATTTGATAAGTTTTTTTATCACCACTTTTGGGAGCTGAATCAAGTGCATCTCTAAACGGTCCATAAAAAGCTGATGCATACTTAGCAGTATATGACATGATCGAGACATTCTTTTTATTATTGGCATCTAGAGTCTTTCTAATAAGATCAACTCTACCGTCCATCATATCTGAGGGACCGATAATATCACTTCCCGCCTGAGCTTCAACTAAAGCGAGTTGCGCTAATACTTCAAGCGTCTCATCATTTAAAATCTCACCTGATTTTTTATCTACTATTCCATCATGCCCATCTGAAGAATATGGATCGAGTGCGACATCTGTCATAACGATTAAATTTGGGCAGGCGGACTTCACAGCATGAATACCTCTTGGATTCAACCCATTTGCGTTAACCGCTTCCTCAGCTCGAGGCGTTTTTAATGAGTCATCAATGACAGGAAAAAGAGAAACTCCTTTAATGCCTAGCTGCTCTAACTCTTTACACTTCTCAACCATAAGATCTATCGAGTACCTGTATTGACCAGGCATTGACTGAATGGGATCAGCAATGTTTTTGCCTTCACAGAAAAACAATGGCATCAGCAGATCATTTGTTGATAAGTGGTTTTGTGCCACAAGATCCCGGAGATTCGCATTTAATCTATTTCTTCTAGGCCTATGAGATATTTGCATCCATTATTCCTTTTTCTACTAGCGAGTTGTAAGCGACACCATACATCTTTATTTGCTTAATCATTGAGGCGAGCCCGTTGGTTCGATTCATGCTTAAATGATCAGTGATACCAATCTGCTTGAGGTAATCAGGCTCATAGTTCAGTATTTCTTGCGGAGTAGCTCCTGAATAGACATTAACCAACAAACTGATTATTCCCTTTACAATCATAGCATCACTAGATGCTCTAAATTCAACCTTCCCCGCTTTCAGCTCTGGAACTAACCATACTTGAGACTGGCAGCCTTTGATTTTAAACTTCTCCACCATTAACTCTTCAGGTAACTCTTCCAACTGTTTACCCTTTTGAATTAAATGTTTGTAGCGATCTTCCCAATCATTAAACTGAGAAAACTCATCAATTAAATTTTTTGCTTTTGTCTGTAAGTCCATGAAATCAATACCTCTTTGCATCATTTTATAACATATGCGGCAAGATTTTCACAATGCAAATTATTTAAAGTTTTCCTCATATTTCTTCGATGAGTTTTTTGGACAACAAGGTAGTTGACATGGATGAATTAAAGAAACAAATTGATTTACCGGCTTTAAGTGATGAAACCATTGCTGAGAAGAAGTACGCCTTGTCCGACCTTTGGATGGCAAAAGATGAAAATAATGAAGTCTTCGGCCCTTACCCAACAGATGAATTAAGAGAATACAGTCAAAAATACAAATATTTATTTGATAACGTAAAAGTTTATAATCTTGAAACTGAGAAATGGAACAATATTTTTGAAGTTAAATACTTTCAAAGAAGAAAGCCTCAGTTAGTTTCAGCGCAAAACCTTATTAGCGATAACGATTTTTACGTTATCATAAATGGACAGAAACAAGGTCCCTACACTCTAGAAAAAATGCAATCGCTTCTTGACACAGGAAGTATTCTAGCAAGCAGCCAAATTTCACTTGATAAAGGCCAATCTTGGATCAAATTGTATGAACATCATGCCTTTGATCGCAGGTCAAAGAAAAAAACTCAAGACCTTCCATTTGTTCCGGGTCAAGAAGTTATGTCTAAACATGCGGAAGTGGTACCTAGAGAAGATGACTCTGACCCACTAGTTGAGCTGGCAAATTTAAAAATTGCACAAGACGAAAAAACAAAAACGCAAATAAATCGTGCAGGCATCATGACCAA
>CATLVA010000286.1 GCA_950060715.1 uncultured Oligoflexia bacterium
GCCTTTCTCGAACGACAGCGACCTTTCGGTGACTTCCTGGCAGCTCGTCGTACTACATGCGGCGAGGCAGAGCGGCTACCGTTTCGATGCAGAGGCCATCGACCAGGCCATGAAATATGGTTTCAGATATTTTTATCAAGGATTTGAAGGATTAGTTTCTAATGTGAAAAACTATCCTTGTATTGATACAACAGTTCCACCAAGGTCCATGTACCTAGATATTATTAGAGGTGCATGGAGTGGAAAATACAATTCAGGAAATATGCTTAGAAAAAGTGTTTGTAGATTTTCCGAAGCGAATCATAGTAACGACCGGGCGTTTCTATCTAGCTTGAATAAAGTTCTTAAGGGAAAAAGTCTCTACCACGAATACCTACCTATAGATTCGATTGAGAGAAATTTCCTTATCGATCTTGTAGAGAATTTCCATCAACCAGAAAAGTTGAATACTAGCTTAGATACAATTCTTAATACAAATTATCGTTCGCTAAAAGAGATTTACTTCAATAGCTCAGAACCTGAGTCTGAAATTGAAGTTATAGCTGAACCAGAGCTTACACCTTCAAAGGATATCGAGATTGAAAGAGTGGTGGTCGCAGCGAAGGGAAAAGAAGAAACTGTTCTCTCGTCGGTAGAAGAAGATGTTGAGGTCAAAAGTTTACCTCATTCTTCAGACGATCAAGAATTTTCGCAAGATTTAGCTGAGGGAGAAATTGTTTCGATTGAGGATGAAGAAGAGCTTATTTCACCTCCAGAACATGTCAAAATTGTCTTACCGATTGTCAAAACTAAGCGAGGAAGTCTTTTAGGTGTTGGAGTGAGTATCAGGTCAATGCCTGAAATTTCTCACGAAACTTATTGTGGTAGTTCTAAAGAACTAGATGATCCTACTCAAAGTTTTTTAGTCAAAGGAGAGTCCGGAGATTTTTATGAAGTTGAAAATATTTTTAACTTTGAAGGATGTGGAACGCTTTCAGTTTATATATATAAAGACTTTGTTGAAGTGATTGAAGAAGTAAAAGATAAAAGGATTGAAAAAGTATCCCTTAAAGAGTGGGTCTCTAAGAGAGATGCCTATGGGGTAGATAGATCAATGGTTTTAGGGGTTTTGGGGCCTTCGGAATACACAGTTATAGACGAATATACATATCCAAGTGAGGATGTCTGGTTTGCAATTAGAGACACTAGTGGAAAGAAGGTATGGTTTTATGCTGGTAAACTAAATGCTCTAAAGGTTGAGGTCCTATAATGAAAAAAATAATTTTATTCTCTTTGACTATTTTGACAGCAGCTTTTGGAGCTTACTGGGTCTCGCATAAAGAGGGGGAGAGTATCAAACAAGCTTATCAAAGAGCTATTCCAGCCTTAAAAGAAAAAAGAGTTGAGCATGTTAAAATTTCTAAGAAACAACTTGAAAGCCAGCCTAAATGGATGGCCAAAACAGAAGTAAAAAATATAATCAACGAGAATAAAATTCAAAAATCTCTCCAAGATAAAATTGACTGCATTGAAGATAAATCTTGTTTGAATTTGTCTGAAAGATTTTACGATCCAAAAGGTGATCCTGCATTAGGTGAAATAAAATCACAGTTAGAATTGTTCGAAATGAAGCTGGCCCGAGACCCAAGTTCTCTGGAAAAAATTGACGAAGATAGTTTAAGAAGAGTTCTAAGGCTTAAACATCCCGGTAGCTTTTTTATTGCTTCCTCGCTTTTATTTAGAAAAAACCCAAGCTCTATAGAAGAACTTTCAGAACTGGACTATAAGGGCGAAGAAGTTCGTCTATTTACGGAACTATTTAAGAATAGAAAATTATCCGATAAAGAGCGGGCCCAGCGAAATGAAAAAATAATGCAATTTATAGAACAGGACAACCATAGCTTTCTTCTTACTTTGAAAGAGTTGCAGCATCTGACTTTCGAGGGGGATGAAGCGGAGATGGTTAAAGCGCGAGCATGTACTCGACTTGAGCAGATAGAAAATTTCTCAGGGATGTATGAAAAACAAATTTCAAACTTTGCCCTGAGAAATGGTATTGAATTAGATTGTTAGTAATGCCAAGGAAAACGTGAGAAGTCTTTATCACGCTTTTCTACGAAATGATCACGGCCTTCTTGCGCTTCCTCTGTGCCGTAAGCAAGACGTGTTGCTTCACCAGCAAAAAGTTGCTGACCGACAAGACCATCATCTAAAAGGTTAAAACCAAATTTTAACATTCTCATGGCGGTCGGAGATTTTGAGTTTATTTCTTTTGCCCAAAGTAGGGCCTCTTTTTCAAGGTCTGCATGAGGAACAACTTTGTTGATCATTCCCATATCAAAAGCTTCTTGTGCAGAGTAGTTAAATCCACAGAAAAAGATTTCTCGTGCTCTTTTTTGTCCACATTGACGAGCAAGGTAAGCTGATCCGTAACCGGAGTCAAAGCTTGCTACATCAGGGTCTGTTTGTTTGAATACTGCGTGTTCTTTGGATGCTATAGTCATATCACAAACTACGTGTAGGGAATGTCCTCCACCAACGGCCCAGCCAGGGACAACTGCGATAACAACTTTTGGCATAAAGCGGATAAGTCTCTGTACCTCTAAAATATGAAGCCTTCCAAGTTTAGCGGGATCGATGTTCTTGCTATCATCAGCATATTTATAGCCATCTTTACCTCGAATTCTTTGATCTCCACCAGATGAGAATGCCCAACCACCGTCTTTTGGAGAGGGGCCATTTCCTGTGATTAAAACACATCCTACATCAGACCATTGTCTAGCATGATCAAGAGCCTGGTATAATTCATCAACTGTCTGAGGTCTGAAAGCATTACGACATTCCGGACGGTTAAAGGCGATTCTCACACAACCCTGATTTTTAGAGCGGTGGTAAGTTATATCGCTAAAGTTAAAATTTTCAACTACTTCCCATTCAGAGGGATCAAAGATATCTGATACTTTTTCCATGAGGAAATCTTTAACATAAATTTTATAAAAGCTAAATATATAGTTTTGACCACACGCGATTAAATCTGTTTATGGTAAAATAAGTTATGCAAAAAGCTCTCTTTATAACTTCTCAGGAAGAAGTGCATCTTCTCGCTAGCCTTGTACTAAATAAGGGAGAGAGGAATATTATTATTCTCCCAGCAAGGAGCATTAGCGAGAGTCTTGATCTTTTGGAAGAGCATTCCGATTTTAATTTGATTTATTTAGGACACAAAATAAAAAAAGATAGAGAAATCAGTGAGCTTTCCGTGGCATTAGTGCAAGCTTCTCAATTGCCTGGTGTTTTGCTTTGTGGAACGAATAAAGCATTGAATAAAAAAGATTGGGCGCAGTACATACATAAATACACTCCTTTATTGCA
>CATLVA010000287.1 GCA_950060715.1 uncultured Oligoflexia bacterium
TATACTCCTTGATCTGTTGTTATATCGTAGCTTAAAAATTGTCCACTATTTTTGGGGAGGTTCAGTTTTATAAGGATCAATTCCGTTCTCAAAGGTCAATATTTTTTCACCAGTAAAGTATTTCGACTTCGCGTTTATGAGTAAATTCTCTTTAGGACTTAGCCCATAGATATTGGCCTCAAAACTCTCGCTCGGAGCTTCAAAATAACATTCACCGCCTTGCGGGCAACCATGGCCACTATGGGTCCCTTTGGCAAAAATCGACCATATAGCAAGGTTTGGAATTTTAAGGTCTCTATTAAGATACTCTCCGATGGTATACCATAGCCTATTCCCACTAAGGTCTAAAAACTCATCACCATTTTTCATTAGGTGACCATTATGTCCCATATAGATAAACCGATCACCACTCTTATGCCTTTTATCTGCATACTCAAACATTCGCCTCTCTCGCCAAGCGAGTGCCTTCATAACATCTTCTTTTAGCATTTGAGGAAAACGCAAACTTTGCATAAAGTTGTACAAATAATGTGAGAATTCGTTGTGTAATTTTCGGCCAAGACATTTAGTTAATTTCTTTTGATTGATTTTAAAATAATCATAGGCCGTTTTAATTTCTGCTCTATCATTTTTTGAAACTTCAATAAGCTCTACTAGCCTGGAGCTACAAATATTTAGTTGCTCTTTTGATCGATCAAAACGTAGAAAAAAGTTTCCAGGACTCATATCTAAATCAAAACCACTGTAGTTTAGCTTGGGATATTTTTGCTTTAATTTATATAATTCTTTTAAATATAATTTTGATGCCACAACAAATTTGCGTTTAGAATCTTTTGGCTCACTTCCATACCTAAACCCGTAAAGCCCTAATAAGTTTAATAGTTCTTCATTGCCGGTCTTCAAGTACTCATTCACCCAAAAGGAATCTTCCTGGCCCATCTCATCTACTAAGTTATAAATTCCTTGTTCAAGATAGAAGCGAATGAACTTCAAACGATAAGTGTATTTCTCCGAAAAATAATGATCAGATTCTCCTAAGAAAATGATGTTTTTATTCTTAGAAAGCTTCTTAAGAGTGTTTTTGAAATCTATAGAAAATTCATTTTCTGAAAGAATATCAGGGAGAGAATCATGCACAATTGCCTGATAATCGGTAGCGTAAACATTATTGAGAATAAGAATAAAATAAATAAAAAAAGTCCTGATCATGGGAATTTCTTCCCAAATCAGAACCATTTAGTCTTATTCAATGTAAAACTTACATTACCACTCTTTGGGATAATAATAGCTTAGCATCTTCTCATGCTCAGAACCCACTTCAGGAGCATATTTATAACTAAACTTACAACGAGCAGGTAGTGAAATAAGAATCGAGTCAGTCCTTCCATTCGTTTTAAGCCCAAACAGGGTCCCTCTGTCGTGAACCAGATTAAACTCTACATAGCGGCCTCTACGATGCAGCTGAAAGTCCTCATCTTCATCGGTGAAGCTCTCATTCATTCTTTTCTCTACTAATGGAAAATATGACTCAATAAAATGATTAGATAAATCAACCACCATATTAAAATCGGCTTCTAGGTCCCCAGTATTGTAGTGATCAAAAAAGATCCCACCGACACCACGCATTTCGCCACCTCGATGGTGGTTTACGAAGTACTTATCACATTCAACTTTCATCCAGTCATAGCAATTGTACGGCTCACAAGCCTTCTTCCATACACCGTGAAAGTATGAGAAATCTTCTTCATGAGGATAAAAAGGTGTCAGGTCAGCTCCGCCACCAAACCAGAACTTATCACCTTGGTGGATCATTCTGAAATTAGCATGCACCGTAGGTACCTTGGGATTTTTAGGGTGAAGGATCAAAGAAATTCCGGCCGCCCATAACTCATTACCCGAGCCATTAAGTTTTTGCGCGAAGTCAGGATTTATCTCGCCAAATATTTCAGAGGTATTAACTCCAGCATTCTCAAAAGTTTGCCCTTGAAAAGCGCGAGTTATTCCTCCCCCTCCTGGATTGCCTTTGTGATCTTCTCTCACCCATCTGTCTTCATTGAGTTCGATTTCAATATCTAGATCTTGCATACGTTCAGAAATTTGGTTTTGAAGCTTTTTTACATGTGCACTAAATTTGATTTTGTATTCTTCAATCATGGAAAATCCTTTTAATTTTAGCGAATTATACCGATAAGTTCTTAAATTTTAAGAATTCATATCAAAAAAGGTAATCAATGGATAGTTTACTTAATAAACTTTCAAAGTTCTTCCCCGCTTTCATTAGGCTTCTAGGTATATTAGCGGTGACAGGCTTTTGTGCTCTAGTCATCATAATGAATTTTCAACTAAAAAATATCGATCACAAGGAGGCCACGAGTAATTTATACTACCAGATTTTATTTATTTTTGAGAGTTGGGAAGAAAGCTTTTCTGATTTAAGAGTAGCGTCCTATGTCGATAGAGAAAACCTCACTCCCATTGATGGCCCGATTCTGCTTGAAGTAGATGATAATTCTCTAAGTGAAATAGGAACATTTCCTATACCAAGAAATTATTGGGCCCAGGCCCTTGATAAACTAAATACACTTGGAGCTAAAGTCGTTGCCTTTGATGTTCTTTTTCCTGAGAAATCACTATCCTGTGGGACAGAAGAGACAGATTATGATCAATTACTCATTGATGCCATCAATAGGTTCCAGTCGGTTGATGGAAACCAAGTCGTTCTTGCTTTCACCAACACGACTGACCCAAATCTAGCATTAGAGCCACCATTTAGCTTAGTAGACACAATGATCACTGTCTCACGTTTTCATGAAAAATTTGATGCGGAAAAGCAAAAACTAGATCGTAATTATTCTGGAAAAACGAAATTTCCGGTTAACTATCTAGACAAGTCCAATTTTGTTCATGAATCATTTCTAGAAACTCAAACTCAGCTAGGCTATATCAATAACTCTGAAGATTATGATGGAGTATATCGTCATTACACGCTTTTTAGTCGTTCCATCTCAAATGATTTAGAAGGCTCAATATTTCTTCCATCATTAGGTCTTGCTGCCTATAGGGCATCTGTTAAGAGTAATAAACTAAGTTTTGAATTTGATCCTAATTTAGAAGGTAACTCTTACTTAAAGGAGAATTCAAGTGAAACCGACCGTAGAGTTTTCGTAAACGGTCAGGGAAAAATAAAAATTAAATGGAAGGGGGAAAAAAACTATTTTCCAAGTGTTAGTCTCTGGACTCTAATAAATCACAAAGAAGAAGACGGGCCAATTAAAGATATGCACAACTTTGCTACGATTGAAGTTATAGAATCATTAATTGCAAAAATTAAAAAGTCCGAAAACCCAG
>CATLVA010000288.1 GCA_950060715.1 uncultured Oligoflexia bacterium
TTACCCGAATGACGGAATGGCCACTGGCGGTGTCGGTGATGTACTTGCTGGTATTTTAGGTGGACTGCTTGGACAAGAGCCAAGTACTCGTTCTAAGCAATCTCTTACCAAAAGGTATGAGAGAGTAAATCAAACCGTCGCTCTTGCTGTGTATCTTCATTCTGTCGCAGGAAAGATTGCCGCCGATGATTTTGGCGTGAGGACAATGAGTGCTAATTCATTGATTGAGTCTTTACCCAAAGCTTTCAAAGTTCTAGACGATAAATTAGACCTGATCGTAGGGAGAAATAATTAGTATGAGAAAAAGAGAACTTCGTGCTTGGAAAAAAGTTTTTGAAAGTGATCTACCTCATATCGCCTATGAGTTAAAAGAGTTTGTAGATCCTCCGGCGATGATCATACTAGATGGAAAAATGGGCGTAGGTAAAACGACGTTTGCCAAAGCCTTTGTAGATGAATCTACCATGAGTCCTACTTACTCGGTTTTAACAGAGACCAAAGATACACTTCATGCAGATTTTTACAGAATAAGATCTAGAGAAGAAATCCTACATTTAGAAATACCCCTTTACTTAGAAGACAAAAAGTATTTCTTAGTTGAGTGGGGGAAGGATTTCTATGCTCAAATTCTGCCAGAATTACCGGAAAATTACGGCCATTATCTAGTTTCAATTGAAAATCTTGAATCAGATGAAGGAAATGAGTTTCGTAACTTTAAATTATTCTCCGTGTCAGAAGAATAAATACCGTAGTTGATAATATTACTCGGAAAAATATTCCGCCCTTTATTCCTAAAAATGAAGAATTTTTGCAGCTCAAAAAATGAATAAAAACAATATGTTACATGCAATACTTGATGTAAGAACTTTTTAAGCTTTCTTAAGTATTAAACAGTTGACGTCAACAACTAAAACGAGTCATACTTTCTAAGAAGATATTTTGGCCAACCATGAGAGTCGGATATCTTTCAGGGATCAAAGGAAGGAAAATCCCTGCTAAACAAAAGCGTTTTTATTAAATTATGGAGGATGACAAATGAGATTAACTTCTAAAGGCCGTTACGCAGTAAGAGCTATGCTCGACCTTACTTTCCACAGCAATGGGAACCCAGTAAGACTTCAAGAAATTTCTTCAAGACAAGCAATTTCACTTCACTATCTGGAGCAATTATTCAGAAAGCTAAGAACTGGAAGAGTTGTGAAGTCTGTAAGAGGACCAGGTGGTGGTTATGTTCTTGCAAGATCAATGGACGAAATTTCTGTAAGAGACATTCTTGAGTGTGTTGGTGAGAATATCAACCCAGCAAAAGACATCTCTGGAATGCCAAGTTCAGGTGTAGAGTTCAAAGCAACTGAAGGTGAGTCAACTAAGATTGACACTACTGAATTCCGTTTAACTCGTGGATTCTTTGAGAACCTAGGTATTTTAATGGAAGAGTACCTAACAACAACTACACTTGGTGATCTGTACAGAAAATCAAGAGAAGCAAACACTGATGCGGCAATCAATAATGAAGTAGCAGCTGCTGCAGCTACTACTGTGAATGCAACAGAAGAAATTACTTCTGCAATTAGACCTAATATCGGCGAAATTAACCAATAATTACAAGTCTACATAATTTAATGCCATTTTACTCTTAACAGGGTAAGATGGCATTGATGCGTTATTACTTAGATTACAATTCAACTCACCCGATACTCCCAGAAGTTCTTTCTGAACTAACTTATTTAATAAATTTAGATGTAAATCCCTCTTCTCAGCATAGTGCGGGTAAAAAGGCCTTAAAAGCTGTTCACGAGACAGATAAGTTCCTGCTGGGCTACTTTGGCGCTGATTCAGTATACGAGATCATATATCACTCAGGTGCAACAGAATATCTGAATACGGTTTTTTCTCCCGCGAATTGTGATGGTCTTATTTATTCATTATGCGATCATTCTGCGGTTCATGAGATTGCCAAATCCCTTACAAAGAATGGTGTTCCTTGTTTAGAGTTGGGGCATATCCCTGCTGAAGGTATGTTATTGGATAAAGTGAAGGAATTTTGCCTGGGAAAATCGAAAGTTTGGTTTAATTTTCAATGGGTCAATAATGAAACCGGTGAAGTCCTTGATTCAGAAATCATTTCAAGACTAAAAGCCGAAACAAATTGCTATGTGCATGTAGATGCTGTCCAAAGTGTAGGCAAGATTTTTGATTTTAATAAATTGAATATGACAGCAGATGTTTTTACATATTCTGGTCATAAATTTGGTGCGCTTAAAGGCATCGGTTTTAGTTTTGTAAAAAAAGATTTAAACCTCACACCATTCATTTTGGGTGGAGGACAGCAAGATGGAAAAAGGTCTGGAACTTTAAATATTCACGGAGTTCTCTCGCTTAAAGCAGCTCTGAATGGGCATGACTTTGAAAGGGAAATGAATGAAGTTTTAGCCTTGAAAAATAAAGTGACTGATCTCATCGCTAAGTTTAAAAAACTTTCAATTGTTACAAATGATTCTATTAATACAATATGTGTGATGCATGAAAGTATGCGCTCCGATGCTATGCTTGTTCATTTTGATTTACAAGGGCTCGATGTCAGTACAGGAAGCGCTTGTACATCAGGTTCTTTAAAACCATCTCTTACTTTGCAGGCCATGGGGTTTAAAGAGGGGGCGTCCCAAAATATTCGCCTTTCATTTGGTAGAAGTCTTCTAGGCAAAGAAGATGAGCTTCTTAAAAAACTTGAATCAGTATTTTCTCGGCTATGAATATTAAGACGACTCATGTCGGATCTCTTCCTTATTCAAACGTAGAAGCGGCGATTGATTATACTTTTAAATTTGATATTCCTGTTTTGTTTTCACTACCAAATTTTGGTGCAGAACATTTTATGGGAAGTGATATTCTTTCTTATTCCAGAGGCTGGGAAAATTTTCATTCTCATTCACTAGATAATTTGTATTTTGAAAATGAGTTTTTTAATGCTTTTAATAAACAAGAAAAAAAGCAATTCAAAGTTCAACTCATTGGGCCTGTGACTTTACATAAATATTTTTTAAATGAGAGAGAGTACCTTGAAGTTGAATCCAAATTGATCTCAGCATATTCAAAATTAATTGAAAGACTAATTCATAGAGGAGATCTCTTTTTTGTTTTGGATGAGCCTGCTCTGAATGAGAAAATTGATATAGAGAGGTTTAATTCTTTTTCAAATGAGTTGAGTTCAGGATCAGCTTCAACAATAGGTGTTCATTGCTGTGGAAAGCTTGAGGTTGAGACCCTCTCCTCAATCCTCCTTGAGCTTACGCGGAGGGATTGGGCGCTCGAGGTGTGGGAGCAAATACCTAAGAG
>CATLVA010000289.1 GCA_950060715.1 uncultured Oligoflexia bacterium
AGTTGATGGTAAAGTTAAAGGAGTCGATGTTATAACAAGTGAGCAACTTAGAAATGGTGCTAGAATTAAGCTTAGCAATACACTTGAAAAGGTCGGAATTAGTCCATCTAATATAGCGTCTACTCTTAAACAGGTCAGTAAAATTGCGAAGGCTTCAGATGGCCACTTAACAAAAGAGCAGAGCTATAAGATTCAACACTTAGTCGAGGAGCTTACAGAAGCAGCTCACACCGTAGACAAAAAATCTCGCGATGCTTTAATCGAAACGTTAAAGCTTGAAGTAAATTACTTAAGGCATAGTATTACAAATAGTGAAGTACTCATTAGAGGATCAGTTCCTGAAGAGTATCTAACTATACCTAAAAAAATCGACTAGTCTTTCTTCTCATCCGTTTTTTCATCGACCTTGATCGCAAAGTCGGCATTGGAAAACTTCATTAAGGCTGAGCGATTTATAATCTTTGCATAATGCTTATTGGATTTAGAAAAGAAATAACTGAGTACATCAGTATCCTTTAAAAAGATCGTATGTCCCTTACCGGCAAACTTACGAATAACAAAATCAGAATCTAAAAGAAGAATATCTCGAATCGTAAAATTCTTAGCGATATACATGATGACGGTATAATCACTCATCTCGATCAGAGACCTTTTTAGCTTCACGCCTTTAGGGCTCGTAATATCATGCCAATGAACTTTAACTTCTACTTTCTTGTCATCTTCGGTGTAAAAATCAAATCCTCTTTGCGAAGATGATTTTTTCTGATGAAGACCAAACACCGATTTGGCGTACCACTCCCCTAATTGCACAGGAAGGTTTTTTCCGTTCACTAAGATCTTGTGGTCTTTAAGAATGCGATAGACTTGATCAACAATCTCTACTGCTTCGTGAACCTTTTTAGTATCAGGATAATGAACTATATCGATATTCTTTTTATCTTTTTGAGAAAGCTTACGATTAAAAACTTTCTGATACCAATCATCAAAACTAGTAAGCTCCAGATAAGTTAAAGAACTAACAACATAGCCTTTCTTTTGGAGGTCAGAGACCTTTTCAATATTTTCTTTTTTACTGAGATAATCAAAGGGAACGAATTCTTCGTCGCTATTTCCACGTACATAAACTGTGTTCTTCCACAGGTCACTACTTCCGTGGCTCTCGCACGAAAACTCATCCGCGATACCATCGACAATGTCTTTCACTAAAATGTCCTAAAGTTTAAATTAAATACTCTTATAGGATACCAGAATTCCGAGTTTTAATTAAGAAGCAAATGATAAAAGCCCCTCTTATTTCTAAAAGGGGCTTACAAGTAGTTAATTTTATTAAACTGAAAATTGAGTAATATCTTCGTCCATATTAACTATGGCGTTAGCATGTGCAGAAACTAATGGCAGAAATTGAGAACAATAAACCTTAAAGTCGACTATTTTGCTCTCCAAATATTCTTTATTAGCGTCTCCATCCGCAAGCTTCTGGGTAGCTATTTGAGAAGCAACCATCAATCTCCAGGCCACAACTAAATGAGCTGAAAGATCTAAGAAGTCTTTAGCACTTTGAAGTACATGATTCATATTTTTATTTTGAGCATGTTCAGTGATAAATCCCATTGCCTTTTGAGCTGACCCAAGAGCTTTTTCAAATTGAGTTTTCGCATTACCTGCTTCTTGTTTCGAAAGGTCAGCCTGGATCATCTCGATGACACCACCCAAAGTTTTACCGCCATCTTTAAGGGTCTTTCTCATTAAGAAGTCTACTGCCTGAATACCATTCGTTCCCTCGTAAATTGTTGCAATTTTTGTGTCTCTTACAAATTGCTCAACCCCATACTCGGTACAATAACCATACCCACCATGAGCTTGAACTGCATCAACTGAAACATTAAATCCTTGCTCCGAACAAAAAGACTTACAAATTGGAGTTAGTAGACCAACCAAACTTTCTTTTGATTTATCATCATGTGCCTCATCAATAACGTCTGCAGTATAAAGAATAAGTGACCTCATTCCTCTTCCCATTGCACGCATTTTTAAAAGCATTTTTCGAACGTTCGGATGCTTAACTATTTCTTGCTTGAATTGAACTCTTTCATTTACGTATTGCTTGGTTAACTCATAAGCTAAATTAGCTTGAGACTCACCTTGAATTCCACAATCAAGTCTTGCCTCATTCATCATGATAAACATGTTCTGCATACCTTCAAATTCTTTTCCAACGAGGTAGCCTTCACAATTATCGTTATCACCAAAATTCATCACACAAGTAGCTGAGGCGTGAATTCCCATTTTATGTTCAAAAGAAGCACACTTAGCATCGTTACTCTCACCAACAGAGCCATCATCATTTACTTTGTATCTTGGAACTGCAAAAAGTGAAATTCCTTTTGTCCCTTCTTCAGCACCTGGAGTTCTCGCCAGTACAAGGTGAATATTATTTTCATAAAGATCACTCTCACCACTTGAGATAAAGATCTTAGTCCCTTTGATCTTATACCACCCCTCTTTACCATCAATTGGTTTAGCAGTTGTTTTAAGAGCACCAACATCCGATCCAGCTCCGGCTTCGGTCAGACACATTGTTCCTCCCCAAACACCGGTGATCATTTTCTCGATATATGTTTTTTTAATATAGTCATCACCAACAAGTCTTAAAACACTCATCGCACCTTTAGTTAGACCTGGATACATTGACCATGCAGTATTTGCACCCTGCGCGAGGGAACGACAAGCAGCTGCCAAAGCTTCTGGAACAGGTGTTCCACCAATATCTTCTGATACACCTAATGCATACCAACCCATATCGTAATAGCCACGAGTTGCTTGGTGTAAACATTCTGAAACCTTCACACCTTCATCAGTCATACGAACACCTTCTTCGTCAGACTTCTGTCGTGTTGGCCACACCTCATTTTCAACCCACTTATCTTGCTCGATAAGAATTTCTTTTACACTACTGGCATCAAAACCATACTTTTCGCGTTTAGAAATATTGAGTACGTCGTTTAAGGTAAATAAGATATCTTCTTGATCCATTTTATACTTGGCCATAATTCCTCCTTAACAAATGATAACCTCAAAGCGGATAGATTTAAAGAGGGATTAAAACGACAAAGGCCAGACCGAAGCCTGACCAAAACCGTATTATTTTTTTAATATTTATTTAGAATAAAATTTTTCTGGTGTTTTTATAAACTCATTTTTTAGATTTTTATAATATTTGTTAAGTTTTTTGTAAAGACGTTTTGGTTTTCTTGATTTTTGGTTACTAATTACATACAGCGCAAGAATTGGAAACGCTATAGTTGCATCAGTGTAAACAGTTATCATAT
>CATLVA010000290.1 GCA_950060715.1 uncultured Oligoflexia bacterium
CTGTGCAGGAGGTAGTGCCAGAGCAAGATGTAGTTGTTACTGTTGAATCTGATAGTGATGAGGATGATGAATTAGACCTCGATAATTTAGTACAAGCTCACCGCTCGGTAACTGCTAAAGAAAAAACAGAAACACAAAATGAAGCATCCGATATGGGACTATCTAGTGCTGCTTTGGAATCTCTCAAAGAATTAGTTTCAGATGGAAAAATAGATGCTTCTGCATTTGATGATTTGGAAAAAGAAGTCACAGCATCGCCTGTTGCAGAGACTGAATTTGCTGCCGAGCCAGAGGCTGTGGTGGTCCCGGAGGAAGTTACTGCAGTTGCGGAGCCCGATGCAATTAGTTCAGCCGCAATGGATTCACTTAGAGAGTTAATTTCAGATGGCAAAATCGATTCGTCAGCTCTTGATGAAATTAAAGACGTTGATGTATCTGCTGTTGAACAATCAGTAAGTCCTACGGAAATTGAAGTTGTCTTTCAGGAAGAACCTAAAGAGGTGATTAAGGGAGAGCCCAAAGTTGTCACAGCAAATGTTATTAAAGAAGAGCCTGTCATTTTAGAGAGTAAACCAGTTAAACATAATGAACCCAAGGAGGTAACTGTGGCGGAACCTGCAATCAAACCACAGTCAGTTGTGAATAATGAGAAGCTCGAAGATCTAAATCAACAAATTAGAAGCGATGATATAAAAAAGTCAATTGTCGATTCATTTGTAAGAGTTAATGTTAACGTTCTCGATAAAATTATGAATGTTGTTGGAGAGTTGGTTTTAAATAGAAACCAAATACTTCAGTACGCTTCAAAAGCCGATAGTAGTGAATTTAATCGTCTTTCTCAGCAATTGAACGTCATCACTTCTGAGTTACAAAGTGAAGTTATGTCGACAAGAATGCAGCCAATAGGAAATATACTGACAAAGTTTGAAAGACTAGTGAGGGATATTGCTCGATCTCATAATAAAAAGATCAATTTAAATTTAATGGGTTCAGAAACAGAGCTAGATAAAAGTTTGTTGGAAGCAATTAAGGATCCATTAGTACATATTATTAGAAACTCATGCGATCACGGGATAGAGGACCTTCCTGGACGGAAATCAGCTGGGAAAGCTGAGCATGGGACCGTTACGATCAAAGCCTATAATGAAAGTGGACAGGTTACTATTGAGATTTTTGATGACGGTAAAGGTCTCGACCCTCAAAAAATTGGTCAAAAAGCTGTGGAAAAAGGGATTATCTCAGAAGCCAAATTAAACGAAATGTCAGAGAGCCAGATTATAAACTTGATTTTTAAACCTGGATTTTCTACCGCGGAAAAAGTTACAAATATTTCAGGTCGTGGTGTTGGAATGGATGTTGTTAAAACCAATATTGAAAAAATTGGAGGAACTGTATCTGTAAATTCGAATCTAGGACATGGAACAAATTTTAAACTCAGAATTCCGTTAACATTGGCCATCGTTCCATCTTTAATGATTAAAAGTAAGGGAGAGAACTTTGCGATCCCTCAGCTAAATTTAGTTGAGTTAGTTAGACTAGAGACGAGCCAAGATCACGAGCAAATCGAAACTTTCTCTGGCAGCGAATTTTTAAGGCTTAGAGGAAAACTCACCCCAATTTTTCGCTTAGATAAAGAGTTGAATTTGGAGAAAGTCCAACAGAAATCAAAAGAAATCAACCAAATCAATTCTCTTGATGCCTTAAATAATATAGATAAGGAGGAATCAGGCAACCTTCATTTAGTGGATGAAGATCATGAAGCTGTGAATATTGTGATTTTAAATGCTGAAGATAATATCTTTGGAATTGTTGTCGATGAAATAATGGACACCGAAGAGATTGTTGTTAAGGCATTAAATAATAAGCTTAAAGACATTAAGATTTTCGGTGGCGCTACGATTATGGGAGATGGAAGTGTGGCCCTTATCCTTGATGCAATAGGATTTTTGAGTGAAGTAAGTCATATTGATATCGAAAAAGCGGAAGACTTAACTGATGACTCAAATGCACTTAATGCTTTTGATGCCTCTTTTGAGTACCAGGAAAATCTACTCTTTAAACTATATGACGACCGTGTTTATGCTATCCCATTGACACTTGTCTCCAGACTAGAAGAATTTGATGCCGATAAAATCGAGAAGACTGGTAGCCAAAAAATAGTTAGGTATCTAGACGCGCCAATGCCACTTATCGGAGTAGAAAAGGCATTAAATTTAGAAGGGAAATCGATCCTTGAGGAAGAAAGCTTACCAGAAGGAAGCAGTCTCTCTTGTATCGTTACTAAAATTAGAGGGCGTAATTTTGGAATTATTGTCAAAGAAGTTATGGACATCTCAATTGATCACACCAATATCGATGACACAGCAGTTGATCGAGAAGGGATAATTGGAACTATATTTATTGATGAAAAAACAGTTCCTCTTCTTGATCTCTATTCAATTCTCGCTGCTCAAAACCTTGGTGTTTCGAATAAAGAGAGAACAAACGCTAAAATGACACCAAAAACGATTCTTTTAGTAGACGATTCTCCTATGTATAGAAAATTAGAAGCAGATTCGTTGCGCGAAATTGGTTATACGGTTATTACCGCAAATCACGGTCTGGATGGTTTCGAAAAACTTCGAGATCAAGATTTTGATTTATTAATTACCGATATTGAAATGCCACATTTAGACGGTTTTGGGTTCGCTAAAAAAGTAAGAGATGAGCTTCCAGCAAAGAAGATACCGATTATTGCATTATCAACTCGTGTATCTGAAAAGGATTTAGAAAAAGGGCGCGAAAGCGGCTTCAACCACCACCTAGAAAAGTTTAGGAAAGAAGAAGTTGTCGATTTAGTTAATAGCATTTTACAAGGATCAAATTATGGAAATAGTTCAACAGCAAGCTAATCAGTATTGTGGTTTTAAGATCGCAGGTGAAGAATACGCTATACCAGTTATGGAAGTTCAGGAGGTAATTAAGCCTCTTCAAGTAACCTCAGTTCCTCTCGCTCAGGATGAAATACGTGGGCTCATAAATTTAAGAGGCCAGATAGTCACTTCTTTGAGTTTAAGAAAGCTTTTTGGTCAAGATGAACATTTGAGTCAAGACTATATGAATATAATAGTTAAGGGAGATGATGGACTCTACTCTTTAGTTGTGGACGAAGTTACCGATATTATAGATGTAGAAGAAGAATCAGTGGAAAGAGTGCCGGATACGATTAATCCGAGAATCAAAAGATTTGTTGATCGTATTTTTAAAAGAAGCAAAGGGCTCGTTATTCTTCTTAAAATTGACGAGCTAATTAAGTTAGAAGAGAAAAGAGTAAAAT
>CATLVA010000291.1 GCA_950060715.1 uncultured Oligoflexia bacterium
CTTTTGAAAATACTTCACCTTATTTCTACACCAGAAAGGCTAACCCTAACTCGAGTGAATTTGAAGAAGTTGTGCGCACTTTTGAGCGTGCAGACCATGCAATTTCAGTCACAACGGGGATGACAGCTTTATCGCTAGTTTTAAATCTTCTTGAAGCAGGACAGACACTTGTTATTAATAAAGACATTTATGGCTGTTCTTATAAGTTGTTTCAAAGACTAGCTAAAAAAAGAAAATTTGAATTAGTCGTTCTGGATTTATCGATTGAAGAAAATCACAAAGATATTCCTAATAATACAGATATGGTTTTATTTGAAACGCCGACTAACCCGTTTTTGAAAACCATAAATATTAGAAAAGTAAGTGATAAGGTTAAAGCAACAAACAAAGATGCCCTCGTGGTTGTGGATAATACTTGGTCAACACCTCTATTTCAAAAACCACTTGAGCACGGTGCTGATATTTCTCTGTATAGCGCGACAAAATACTTTTCAGGTCATAGTGATGTGATGGGAGGGATTATTGTGACTAATCATGCGGATCTCGCCGAAACATTAAGAGAAGAAAGATTCTACACAGGAGCAATTTTAGCTCCTCATAGCGCTTGGTTACTTCGAAGAAGTTTACAGACCTTAACTCTAAGAATGAAAGAGCACGAGCTTATTACCAAAGACTATATGAATTTCTTAAAAGAAATTCCACAAATTGAAAAAATCTATTTTCCAGAAGTTGATGGCAAGCAATTAACCAACTATGGTGGAATTATTTTCTTTGAATTTAAGCCGCACTTACAAGATGCTTATCAAAAATTTATGCGAACTTTGACCCTATTTGGGACTGGAACTGGAATGGCCTGTGTAACCTCAATGGTGGCACAACCTTATTCAGGCTCACACGCCTCGATGAATGAAGATGAAAAGAAAGACATGGGAGTCACTCCAAAGCTTGTGCGTCTTTGTTTTGGGTTTGAGGATCCAAATGACATTAAAGCGGATCTTAAAAGAGCATTTGATAGTTTAGAAAGCTAAGAGCTCTTTTACCGCCTGCTCAACATCTTCAGTTTGAACTAATATATCAGTTTCTAGGTCAGGATTGTATGGAATATGACAATCCTTTGACCCTAGCCTTTTTACCGGTGCGTCTAAGTGTTGAAAGCCATGCTCGGAAATCCATGCGGCAATCTCCGCACCAAAGCCACAAGTTAGTGGAGCTTCATGCGCGATAAGAATTCGATTTGTTTTTTCTAAAGACTTTAGAATGATATCCTTATCAAATGGTGCCAGTGTTCTTAAATCAATGACCTCAATGGAAATGCCATTGTCTTTAAGTTTATTGGCGACACTTACTGCTTTATTTACTATCGCCCCCCAAGTGATTATCGTTAAATCGCTTCCACTTGTTTTAATTTCACCTTTTCCAAAGGGAATCATAAAATCATCACCACAATAAGGGTCTCGATTATATCCTTGATAATAAAGGTGTTTATGTTCAAAAAACATTACGGGGTCATCGCAATTAATTGCTGTTCTCAATAATCCTTGGGCATCTTTAGCATTAGATGGAAAAGCGACATGCAGACCTTTTATTGTTGTAAATATGCTTTCTTCACATTGGCTATGATAAAGAGCCCCCCCTTTAACATATCCACCAATCGCCGCTCTAACGACCATTGGTGATTTATAACTTCCACCAGAACGATAGCGAGTGGTGGCCATCTCATTTTTTAACTGCATAAAAGCTGTCCAGATATAATCGAAAAATTGGATCTCTACCACAGGTTTTAGACCAACCATACTCATACCAACTGCTCGTCCAACGATACTTGCTTCAGCTAGGGCCGAGTTAAAAACTTGGTAAGGCCTGGCCGCTTTTTGAACTCCGCTAGTGACTTTGAAAACTCCCCCTTTTCCCGCAAGAGATTCATCTTCAAATTTTTCTACATCTGAAAAGTCTGCTACGTCTTGACCAAAAACCATCATGCGGTCGTTCTTTTTTATCTCTGATTTTAAAACCTGATTAATTGCTTGCGCCATCGCTAGCGCTTCTGAAGATTGAATGTCTATTTCTTCTTTGAATATCTTTCGATCCGAAATATCAACTTCACTACTAAGGAGATAATCACAGCTCGTTTCAGGAGCAGGCCATGGGGTTTCCAAGGCTTCGGCTCTCGCTTTTTTTAGCTTGTCCTCTACGGCTTTTTCTATTTTTCCCAAAGCATTGGCGGTAGCAAGTTTATTTTCAATGAGAAATTTTTTGAAATTAGGGATAACGTCTTTTTTCTGATCAGCTGCTAATTCCTTTTTAGTTTTATAAAACTTATGATCATCTGATAGTGAATGTGAATAAACTCTTGTGATTTTTGCGTGAACCAGTACAGGACCTTTATTTGCTATCAGATGTTCTTTAGCTTTCTCCATTGCCTGCACCGAAAGAATAGGACAATTTCCATCGACTTCAATAATTTTTAAATTAGGAAACTCTTTAAGTGCTATAGAGATGGATCCTCCTGGAGTTCCAACCCAGCTTGGAGTTGAGATCGCATAGCCATTGTCTTGAACCATAAAAAGCACGCGCAGATTATTTACGCTGGCCGTACATAATCCTTCCCAGAATTCACCTTGAGCAATCGTTCCATCACCACAGGATACATAGGTGATGACATCAGAGGGGCCCTCACCAAGTTCAGCCAATACATCTTGAGCCTGGGCCACTCCACAGGCCTGTAAAAACTGAGAGCCTGTGCATGATGAGCGGGAAACGATATTGAGCTTGGCATTTCCCATATTGGCCGGCATCTGTCTTCCCATGGAAGCAGAGTCCCCCGTGTTACCGTTAGCCTGACAAAGCATTTCATAGGGAGTCACCCCAAGGCCTAAACAAATCGCTTTCTCACGGTAGTAACAAAGAAATTGATCATGAGATGCTCTAAGCGAAAAGGCTGAGGCTGTTTGGATGCCTTCATGACCTGCACTTGAAATTTGAAAAAAGGCTTGAGACGCTTTTTTCATTTTAATTTCTGTGTCATCAACTGCTCTTGATGTTAGGATATTTTCATACATCCAAAGCAATTGTTTTTTAGTGATCTTATATTTTGAAATGATATTTAGTTTGGTTTTACTCATGCAGTAATGGTAATTTAATTGATCAGCTATGGTCAAATATCTTGTTTGTCAGGACTAACCCAATTAAGCCTGGCCTCCCAAGAATTTATGAGCTCAGGTGAATAAAACTCCATTAAAAACGAATTCAGGTTAGAAAGAAGCTCTCTACCTATCTGAAACTTCTCCCAAAGACTACACGCACCCGCT
>CATLVA010000292.1 GCA_950060715.1 uncultured Oligoflexia bacterium
CCTTTGGGCTTTTTAGCGTTGTCCCTTACCTCGCTTGTTCTAAATAGTGATATTTCTGTTTTCAAAATGGTTTTACTTACATTGGTGACGATTTGGTCATTAAGACTTGGTGGCTATCTCGGTTGGAGACTTCTCAGCCATGGTGAAGAAGATAAGCGCTACACTAGCATGAGAGTTAAATGGAAAGGATCTCTTGCCCTTAATGCTTACTTAAGAGTCTATTTGGTGCAGTTTTTGATTCAATCGATTATTGCGCTACCACTTTATTTTTATTTTAAAGCAAATGGGGAGTCTCTTTGGAATTTGAACCATTTTGTCGGTTTGTTGTTATTTTTCTATGGATTATTTTTTCAAGTATGGGCCGACTTTGGATTGGCTAAATTTAAAGCTCTTCCAAATAATAAAGGCAGGCTCTACACAGAAGGGGCATGGAAATTTTCTCAGCATCCTAATTACTTTGGTGAAGCAGCTATATGGTTTGGATTCTTCATTTTTACTTTAAATATAAGCCCCATGTGGACAGCCATTAGTCCAGTTGTGCTATTATTCTTTTTGTTAAAGGTTTCAGGCATTCCACTTCTGGCAAGAGAAGAGAAATACGGAGCTAGCCCAGAATACCAAGAGTATCGCTCAAAAACTTCTTTATTCGTTCCTTGGTATCCTAGAGAAGATTAGTCCCACATCATATCATTAATGTTGAACACACTTTCCTCAACGACTTCAGCACCATTTTGTAGTTTGATAAACATTTGTGGATTGTTAGGATCGTATTTTAAATCTACATAAATAAAACTTTGATCACCACTTTTCATCAATGGAGAAACGCACTCAACTCCAGGAGTATTGATGTCTATTTCTGTTACAGTAGCATTTGTGTAGATTTCAAATCTTTTGTAAGTCGTATCAATTGTTTTACTGATAATTGTGTCACCACGTTTTTGAATATCTTTTATGACTCGAGGTCGTCTTCCATCATTAATAAAGGTTTTAGACGGTACATTCTTTCCTAATTGGAGTTTTGGAAATTGCCTTTCAAAAAACCTTTTGAATTTTTCTGTCGGTAGATCCATTTCGTTTGCCCACGACTCGAAATTCTCCCAAAGTTTAAATGAAGTTAGTAACTCATGGTGAAGGTTATCAAAGGTTTGTAGTTCCTCAAGTGTGTCTGAGTTTTGAAGGCTTTCCATGATTCGCAATCGTAGCAGAGATACCAGGTAGAAATCCTCAGCATTTCGAAGGGACTCTTGACCTCGATCTTCTATGAGAAATAATCCTTTTTTAAATTTGTATAAAGAAGGGTAGGAAGCTTTGTCCGAGATTAAGTTGGTCTTCTCAAAGTATGGATGAACTTCTTGCGCTTTAAATTTACCTAACTGGTACTGAGCAAATTTCTCCTTTACTTCATCAAACCTTTCTTTCTCGTCCATTCTCATCGCATTGCCACCAGGACCTACATCAAGTCCCATAAATGGATAATGAAGCCAAGGTCTGTTGTGAATATAAGCAGCGTATTTTACTACTAAGTCCGGCTCTTTTATTAAAGGGTTTGTGTCTTCGGAGAATCCACCCATATTAACGTGACAACCGCCTTCGGTACCACCCTTTACCCCGTACCACCAAGTTCTATAAGCTACAACTCCCGCTCTTTCGGCTGCTGCAAATAAAGGCTCCGCCATCTTTTGGGCATTTTCACAGAGTACAGGTGGGGATTTCACCTCTATACTTCCTGGGTCCATCGTGACATAGAACTGTGTCTCGCCAGAGCTGTCAGTAACTTCGTACTGCATATGATCCCAAATATCCTTACTCTCAAAATACCTTCCATTAAGCTCTTGTGCGAGCTCTATCGCAAGGGCAAGCATCTTCTCTCGTTTTAACGGAGTGTCAGAGGTTGCTGTAAAACCAGGTTCCGTCCACCAGTTCTCGATAGTGAAAGTTTGTTCGAAACCGAAACTCAAATACTTAGACAATTCATTTTTAGACATAAGATCTTTTCGGGTTATACCCGAGTAAAACTTAACTATTTTTTATTCGTGATATCAAGCACTTGTGGCTGTTTATGTTTTGTATATCTAAACACATCTTGGTTTTGTCTAGCTTTAGTGTAGTATGTGCATAAGCCTTAAAAGGAGCGAATTTATGGAAAGAAATTACTCGATTCAGTTTGTTTCAAAGATTACTGGAATCAATGCCCATACAATTCGTGCCTGGGAAAAACGTTATAAAGCGGTAGTTCCAAATCGATCTGAAACCGGAAAAAGAATTTATTGCGATGATGATGTTGAGCGACTGAAAAAACTGCATGAGCTGGTTAAGCTTGGCAATGCTATTTCTGACGTAGCGAAACTAAACGACCCTGACCTGAAAAATATGTATGACGAGTTTGTCGGAGAGTCGAGTCCTATTGCTGGTGCCCGCGTGGTTGAAAAGGTGGTGGATGAAAAAATTGATATTCATTTAACACTTCAAAATCTCATCATGGCATTGATGAATTACAAGCTCGATATTATTTCTCATGAACTCGAAAAAGTTAAAAATCAAGTTGGACCTAGGGAGTTTGCGCTAGGTTTGATTACTCCTCTTTTAGCTGAGGTTGGAAAACAAGTTGAGAACGGACAACTCAGTATCGCTCAAGAGCATAGCTTAAGCGCGATCATTAAGTTTCATATTGGTCAGCAACTTTATAAAAGCATTGGCAGCGGGAATCAAGCAGGAGAAACGATTGCACTTTCAACCCCAGAGGGGGAGTTGCATGAATTTGGAATCATGATTGCTTCGCTGTTGTGTGGATTTTATAACCTGAAATTTTATTATCTAGGACCAAGTATGCCGGGTGAGTCTTTGGCGGAAGCATGCAATCAAATAGGAACTGACTTAGTCATTTTGGGGGTGAGTTCTAGTTATAATAACTCTTATGCCAGAAGACTTGATGAGTATATCAATACATTTACCGAAACCTTAGATGAGAAGACTGAAATCTTGGTTGGTGGAGATATTCGAGGTCAGAACATTGGCTTTAGTTCACACCGATTAAATTATGTTCCAACGCTTCAAATGTTAGATCAAAAATTGTCACTTCGCGCTGCACGTTAATAGTATTTATTTGACTGAAACTGATTTCGGCTTGTTGCCCATTTTTGCGGCGTGTTGACTATGCTCGAAAAGCCTGATTATTCCTAGACAATCGACGTTAATTTAAGCGATTATAAAGTCCATAGGGGCAGTTTTTTAACTAGTAAGGTTTTGAAAAAACTGGGCCCACGCACACTTACACAGAGGGACAATTTTTAATGAAGTTACTACGTTT
>CATLVA010000293.1 GCA_950060715.1 uncultured Oligoflexia bacterium
TGCATAATCTTGAGGTTCCAGAATGTTTGAAGTCATTAAAAGTTGCTGATATCTCAATTGCCCCCTTTAAAATCAACACTTCTCTTAAATCAAATATTATCAACATCGCTCAAAAATATAGTTATAACCCTTCACTTATCGCCGCATTGATTGCACAGGAATCTTCTTTTAATCCTACCGCCCTTTCAATTGCTAAAGCGCTTGGTTTAACTCAAGTTACACCTGTGGCCCATAGAGAAATCGCGAGGGTTAAAGAGGATTGGGAAATTTATCCTGAATTTGGTGAACTCTCTATTCTTAACTTAAAATTTCGACTAAAAAATCAGCTCATCCACTCAGGTAACGATTGGAGACTCGATCAAAGTAAGTCTATTGAAGGTGGGATCATCTACCTCGACTATCTCGCTCGCTACTGGGAAAATCAAGAAAAACAAAAGCTTCTCAGCAGAGTTTTTAAACAAGATGTACCTATGACTGATATCTTACTTGCTAGCTATAATTCGGGAGCATATCGGGTGAGAAAAGCGATTGAGAGAAATGAAAAAGAATGGCTCTTCGATGAAACTTTAAACGAGGCCAGAAAATATGTAATGAATATTAAGAGTTATTGTTACTCTTTTAATCAAGGTGGAGATCATGAAGAATAAACCTTTTTACCTAGTGCTATTTCCTTATCTCGCATTCGCTATAGCCTTAAGCTTTCCGCTTCAAATATTTTTAATCTACGATATTCCCCTATCTGAATTTGAAAGAACTCTCGCTATGTTAACACCATTGAATCTGTTAACTATGGCCATTATGTTTGTCACTGGTTTATTGACGATGATGATGAATAGGCATGTTTATAAACTTATACCAGCTCTTCTGCTTATCACTCTGGCCAATAATGCAGTCGTTGGTCTGTACGGTTCTGATTATACATTATTTCAAGTTGCATTAAGCTTTGTATTATTTGGGCTGTCTTTGAAGCCTTTTTACTCGAAGGAGATTAAAGCTGTTATTAACGAACCAAGACTTAGATGGTGGCTCACTCCGACTCGTTATAATATGCAAAAGCCAATCAAGATTCATAGCGATAGATTACAAATCACATCTGAAACTTTGAATATGTCGAAGACAGGAGTATTTGCCAAAGTAACAGAAGATTATCAACTAGATGAAATTGAGTTGGACGAAATACTTGATTTACAAATTCTATTAGACTCACCTATAACTTTAAAGGCCAGAGTTGTTAGAAAATGCCTTGGCACTCAGAACCAACCAGATGGGGTTGGCCTGGAGATCATAAAAGATCAATACCACAAGAGGGAATACTTACCATGGCTCAAGCAAGCAGTAACAACTTAACAACTTGGATTTTAAAAAAACAATTTTTAATTTTAGTTTCGCTTGCTGCTTTTATCATACTTCCCTATGTTTTAATTAGGCTCTTTCTGCCAAGCATTCCGCATATGCAATACTATTTTGTAGGGATTCTTTTTTTCATTAAGATACTTGTGATGGAAGATGGTAAGTATTCGAAGCATATTCAAAAATCACTTCCAAATATCATCGGAAGTAATTCTAGAGATAAAATTTTTAAAACAACCAAGATGATGGTGGCCACTAGAAATACCCTACTGGCCGTAACAGCGATTGTTATCTTGATCTTACATTCTATAATCTAAAAGTAGTGACCGCAGGGAGATGATCTGAGTAACCAAAACCAGTCTCTGGATCAAAACGATTGGGAATATCCGAATCAAATCTGCGTGCACCTGTTTCATCATCTACCCAACGTTCATCTTTAAGCATAAATTTTTCAAAGATAATCTTATGCTCTGATACAGTCATATTATTTTTTTGTTTGAGAAGATAAATTTTATCAAGTGACTCCCACTCTCCCTTATACCAATGAGTACCGGGAGCTGACTTAGCCGATCCATAAATCTCTGTATCGATAAACGCTGGTTCAATTTTCAATTTCAAAGCATTAATATCGTCATCCGTCGTTGTGTTGAAGTCCCCTGCAGCAACGACATAGTCCGCCCTAACCTTAGCCGCTGCACTTAGAAGTACCTTTGCTGCCTCCATTCTGGTTAGGTCGCTATTGGCCTGGCTAGGCCAGTGATTCGCCATGACAGCAATGGATTTACCTCTTACTGAAAATACCGCCTCAAGTATCCCACGAGTTGTCCTGTCACTATGAGGTGCCAGGCTAATTTGATGATATCTTTTTGAGATAAGTGGAAATTTTGAAACAATCGCCACATCAATTCCACGAGAGTCTGGACCTTCGATTAGTACAATTTCTCTGTATCCAAGGCCATTGAGCTTCTTACTCACTAATTGAGTTAAAGCATTTATATTTTCTACCTCTTGAAAAACCAAAACATCTGCACCATCTTTATGAGTTCTAATCACTCTTGCGAGATTTGAAATTTTCTTATCTAATACATTTTGATTCCAGTCTAGTTCAAAGCAAGATTTTTGATACCACTGAGAAAGCTCTCTACAATAAGCTTGAACCTCTTTGGAGCTTTGTTTAAAGCGCAAAGGAAGATAGGTCCAATCTTTTTTACCAAGGTCATGTTTAGTATCAAAAAGATTCTCAAGATTATAAGTCATTACAGAGAAGTCCGTTCTCTTTTTACTATCAGCTGCAATGCTTAACTGGGTAAGAAGTAATAATGCCAGAGTAATTGCTTTCATTCTTAAATGTCCTTGTTTGATTTTATCGCTCAGTTATTGTTCAAAAAGAAGTTTCGTTTGGCCAGAGATTTAAAGTTAAAATAATATGTCACTTAAGATAAACTTATATAAAAGCATGCAAGTTTTCTTTGTCTTTGTTTAATTTCGACTATATAGTCTAATCTATGTCTGAAATTTCAATAGAATTGTATCCATTTGAAGAGAGAGTAAATGTCTTAACGCATTTTCCCGGAATCATAATGGGCGCCGCAGCAACAACCATGCTGCTTTTAAAACCAGAACTTTCTACAATTCAGATTTTAGGCTACCTGGTGTACGGAGCAAGTTTTGTCGCACTCTTTTGCGCCTCGAGTGTTTATCATTTCGCTAGACCTGAAAATCACAAACAATTTTTCAAAAAAGTCGACCATGCGGCCATCTATGTCTTTATGGGAGGCTGTTATACCCCTTTCGTTTTAATCAATATGCAAGGCCCATTTAAATACCCTTTTCTGGCCTTAGTTTGGGCAATTGTCTGCACCGGTGTTCTCTACAAATTTAAATCGAAATACAAAAAGCGAGGAATGTCACTTGCGCTATATTTGTTTTTTGGCTTTATGTGCTTTCTA
>CATLVA010000294.1 GCA_950060715.1 uncultured Oligoflexia bacterium
TTGAATTTCATCAATGACGACACAGTCGAACTCTTCATGCAGTTTGGCCATCTCAATGGTCGAAGAAAAGTGCTGAGCTCCTTCAATTTCGACAACTTCCTCACCGGTTAAAAGAGTTGTCTTTACACCTTTATCATTAAGAGTATCGTAAAGCTCAGAAGCCAATAGTCGTAGCGGAGCAAGGTATGAACCTCTTTTGGCTGCCGCCAGTGCCTCTATTGCATTATAAGTTTTTCCTGAATTTGTAGGCCCCATATGATAGATCACACGACGCTTTTTTCGCCTCGCTTCGGAGTGAATCCAGAACTGCCCTAAGTATTCTCTTAGAATAGTCGCAGAAATATCTTTTCTTTTTAGGGCCACAACAGAACGCAGAAGTCTTAAAAAATCCTTCTTTAAGGCTTGAGGCGCACGCCATAAACCAACATTTAATTGACTAAAAAATCGGTCATATTCAGCCTCAGTAATCATATCAGCGGGATGACCTTGCTCGGTTAAAATTCCAGCGAAAAAACTTTTTAAGCGCTCTATGTAGGTGCGACCAATTTCAGAATTTGGTCCTAATTTCGTTTTAAAATAATTTTTAAGATCAGAATCAAGTTTATTAAGCGAGCTTCTTTTCAGTCTATAGCGTACTTTTTGAAGATTCTTTTCCTGATTCTTTTTCACTTTAGAGATGAAATCACTGAGATAATAGATATCCTTCTCCAAAAGAAGATCTTCTAATTTATCAATTGCCGCATCGATAGCAGCAATTTCATTATCATAAACATGATCACGAACCTTTGCCCGGTAGTCAGCAATACATTTGAGGCATTGGCATTTTAGCTGATTCTGTTTAATTTCAAGATTAAAGTTATGTAAGATCTCAGCTTGAGATTCATTATGATTTTCTTTAATAAGTTCAAGCCATTCGTGATGAGCTTTTTGATAATCTAGCAATAATGCTTGGTCTAAATACTGTTCCGCAACTAAAGGGTATTCTCCCTGTTCAGGAAAGAGAAAGTCCTCGCGAAATAGGACTTCTATAATATTCTCTCTTCTTAATGAATGAGAAAGTTTTCCGAATCGTTTTTCGAAGATGTGCTCAAGGGATGGATATTCGTTTAATAATTTTTGGGATTCAGTGAGGATGTATTTGAGGGTCTCAAGGAGTATTTTGGACTCATCAAGAGAGCGAAGATTATCCTCTTCATCAGTGAATATACTTTTAGCAAATATATTACGAGATGCGCTTAAGTTCTCTTCGATCTCTTGAAATAAGTCCTCTATTTTCAGTCTATTTTCCCATTTCTACTAAGAATGCAACACCAAGTCTTGCAAACTTTTCTGCATGGTCAGCAGTACCAGCTGATCCAGGCGCATCAATTGTATCGTTAGCTGTATGGATTTTACCGTTGATATCTCCCATTGTCGACTCAAATGGCATACTTGCAGGATATCCAGCGTTGTGCCAAGAAGCGTGGTCTGAACATCCGTATCCACATTTTGAGTATCCCCAAGAAACATCAGTCATATAAGTATCAATTAAATTACCCATAAACTTTGTTTGAGCTTCATTAGTATAATCAGTCATGAAAACGATATCTAAGTTGTCTGTACCTTTGTGGTTAGTCATATCAAATTGAACAACACCAACAACTTTCTTTCCATCTTGCTTATATTGATTTGCGATAGCTTTTGAACCTAAAAGCCCTACTTCTTCAGCTGCATAGGCCATGAATTTTACAGTTCTTTCTGGCTTGTACCCTGAATCCATCATAACTCTAATGACTTCAGTGATTGTCGAGATCCCAGAAGCGTTATCATCAGCACCTGGTGCTCTAGCTCTCTCTCTTCCCCAGAAACCTGCGATAGAATCAGCGTGTCCACCAATAACAATGATTTCATCTGCTTTAGAAGCTCCTTCAACTGTCATTACAATTGATGGTTGCGGCCATCTGTCATGTTGAAAATATTCAACCTTAACGTCAGATCTTGTTCCTGCTAGTTTTTCCCAAGTAGCTTTTACGTAAGCTTGAGAATCTACACCAGTTTGTACTTTATAATATCTGTTTTTGAATGAAGAAAGTTTTAGGATCATTTCTCTGATGCTGAACTCGTTAACTTTTGAAATCATTCTTTCTACAGTTTCACCTTCAGAAATAGAGTAATTAAAAAAGTCTAAGCTTTTCGCTTTTAAACGATCTTGAGAATTATCTAAAACTCCAAGAGCTTCATCTAGAGAATCATGAACAATGAATCCCCCACAGCGATTAAATTTTTCGTGCATAAGTTCTGAAAGTTCAAGCACGTCTTTTTCATTTACTCTAAGAACAGAGATTCCATCCTGAGTTGCAAATTGCTTAGTTTGTAGTGACTTCTGAGCAGAACCTACTGCATCAGATCCAATTGTAATGTAGAAGTCTTTGGCCATTGCCACAGAACTTACTAGTACTAGAGAAATCATCCATAATTTTTTCATACATTTATCCTTTGACTCAACTTAGTAGACCATATCCATAACCCCCTGAAAACAAACATCATCTAACAAGTTTAATTCTGAGTTTTGTGACCGATAAGGTATTTATGAACCAACAAATCTACCAGCTTATTGATAAACTATTACGTAATAGTGACTCAAAGACAACTCTTTTGGCACTTGAGAAAATTTTTAATACGGGAATACCGTTTAACATCCCTCACAAATTCAAGTTTGTAGAACTATCTCACCAAAAAACTTTGCTAAAACTGCCTTTTATACTCAAGAATAAGAACCACCTTGGAGGCTTACATGCCTGCGCAGTAGCGACACTTGGAGAATATCCAGCTGGCTTAAGCCTAATAAAAAAATTTGGAGCTTCCAGGTATCGCTTAATTATGAAGCGCCTCCAGGCAGAGTATTTTAAGCAGGCCACCACTGGTGTATACGGCGAAGTAATTATCGATCATCAAGAGCTTGATCAACTTGGTCAAAAATTAAAAACAGATGATTCAGCAGAAATCATCATGACCACGAATATTCTCAACGAAGACGAAGAAGTCATCGCCGTTGTACAAACTACCTGGCAATTAAAAAACTGGAAGAAGGTCTCATTTAAGAAGTAAATATGTTAGCGCGGCTAATATATAGGCCATGACTAAAGTATATCCCATAAAGATAAGAGGATATTTATAGCCACCTGTCTCGCGCTTCAATACTCCAAAAGTAGAAATACATTGAGGTGCGAACACAAACCAAATCAGAAGCGACATCAAAGTTGCCAGCGAGTATTGTGCATTCAGAATCGAGGAAAGATCCTTTAAAAATCCTT
>CATLVA010000295.1 GCA_950060715.1 uncultured Oligoflexia bacterium
AAAAAGATTTACATAAAATTATGAAAAAAAATGAATTAAAAAAATTAACTAAACAACAAGCATTAAAAAATATAGATAAATTAAAAAAAGATTTATTTAACTTTAGGTTTCAAAAAATAAATTCACAAATAACAAAATTAATATCAGCAAAATTTAATCAACAAAAGATGAAGAGAATATGAATAAAGCTTTTGAAGAATGTTAATAAAAATTAACAGTACAGCGAGTAAAACCTTAATTTTTGTAAAAAGATAAAATTAATACTTTTAAACCAAACTGATTGCCTCCTGAAAAAAATGTCCATCGTAAAAAATAAAGTGAGTCGTATAATTAATTGTACCGAATAGTTTTGCCCGTTCTAAATTGTAAAGGAGAATATCAATATGAGAAAACTAGCACTGCCACCAAATTCAAATGTTAAAGAAAGCGCAACCCAAAATGAGAATGTCGTTAACATCAAAGAAGATGTATCTCAACAAAGACAGATGACAAAGTTGGCGGCAGAAAAAAGAGCTAAGGCGAGAACTTTTGCAAAAAGACAGCAAGCTGCAGAAAAAATTGCGGTTGCTGCAGAAGAAATGACTGCTGGTGTGACTGAAGCTACAAGTGCTGCTAGCGAATTATCGAAAGCAATGAATGAGATTTCATCAGGAGCGAATCAGGCAAGTGCTGCAACTCAAGAAAGTTTAGCGGTGGTACTACAATTAGAAAAAGCAGCACAGGCTTCTTCTGAAGCAACACAGATTTCCCTAGAAAAAATTGATTCCATCAGAGAACTTATCAAAGTTACCTCAGTAGATATAGATCAGATGATCAAAACGATTGGAACCGCTTCAGAGAAAAATATTGAATTAGCTGGAATGGTTAAGGAACTAAATGAGCAGGCAGAGGAAATTGAAGAGGTTGTAGGAACTGTTGTTCAAATTGCTGATCAAACAAACTTACTTGCCTTAAACGCTGCAATTGAAGCAGCAAGAGCAGGGGATCACGGTCGTGGTTTTGCGGTAGTTGCCGATGAAGTTAGAAATCTTGCAGAGGTCGCAGAAAGAAGTGCAGTTGATATTAAGCAATTGATTGGAGACATTAAAAAAGATGTTGAACAGGTTTCAAATGATACTGCCGATGCCGGTAAAAAAGCTCTTGCCGAGGTTGAAAAAGGTAAAGAGATTACTATTAAACTAAAACAAATGGAAACGGATGTAAAAGTTGTCCGAAATGTTGCAGCTGAGGTTGACCAATTATCTTCCGAAATATCAGCCGCGAACACTCAGTTTAAAAAGGGCGTTGAAGAAATTTCTTCAGCTGCAGAGGAAGCAGCCGCCGCCGCTCATCAGTCAAACTCAACTTGTGATGAACAAAATAAGGCATTGAATGAAATTAATATGACAAGTGACGAGCTTGCCCAAATTGCAGATGATTTGAAAGCAAATACTGATTCAGAAAAATCAGCAGAATCACTAGCTTCAGCAGCCGAAGAATTGTCAGCAACAGTCCAAGAAACAAACGCATCTGCTCAGCAAATTATGGCTGCATTAAACCAAATCTCTGACAATGCTAGAACTCAAGCCGCTGCAGCCGAAGAGTCGTCTTCAGCCTTAATTCAAGTTACTAATAATACCAAAGCGATGCTTGAGAAAACTAGTCTCTCAGCAGAGAAAAACGATATCTTGTCGAAAATGTTAGATGAAAATAAGATCGCAGTAGATGAACTTATTAATGGATTAGGCTTTGCTTCAACTGCAAGTAAGCAATCAGCAAAAAACGTAAAAAATCTCGAAATTCAAATTGGTCGAATTGATGCCATTATAGATCAAATTACTACCACTGCGCTCAAAACGGATATGCTAGCGGTTAATGGTGGTGTTGAAGCTGCAAGAGCAGGAGATTTTGGAAAAGGATTTGCTGTTGTTGCGGCAGATATTAGAAGCTTGGCCAACGATTCGACTGCAAATGCTGAAAAAATAAAATTAATTATTAAAAGTATTGTTGAAAAAGCTGCCACAGTTGCTGACAGTGTTTTAGCTGTAGGAGGTAGTGCTGATAGAGAAGTTGAAAATGCTAAAAAAACCACAGGGGCACTCCAACAAATTGAATCAGATATGAAGTCCGTTGATGATGGAGGAAGATTGATAGAGTCTAATGCTAAAGAGTCATTAACTGCTATAGAGGAAGCTAAACGAGGAGTTGAAGATATCGCCTCTGCTGCACAACAAGCTTCTAGTGCAGCTCAACAAGCTTTCAATAGTGCTCAAGAACAAGCAAGTGCAATGGATCAACTATCAAGTGCGATTCAAGACATTTCAGCTATGGCAGACGAACTTCAAGACTAAGGGTCAACTATATGGAAAACACAGAAGAAATTATCAACAAAGAAAGGAATGCTAATCAAATAGTAACCTTTAAAATTGGCGATGAACAATTGGGTTTTCCAATTGATTCAGTTCAAGAGATTATAAAGCCACCAAAAATCTACGGTATCCCTCACGCACCTGAAAGCGTGAAAGGAATTACCCATCTAAGAGGCAATGTACTTACCGTTGTAGATCTAAGAATTCGCCTCGGGATTGATTCTCTAGAGTTTTCTGACACAACTAGAGTTTTGATAGTGAACCTCAATGGTATATCTACTGGATTGATTGTCGATGCTGTTTCTGAGGTTGTCGATTTGTCACAATGTGAAGTGGAAAAATCTCCTGAGAACATATTTGGTATTGCTGGAACACTTTTAGATAATGTGGTTCGGAAAAACGACTCAGATAAGATTATTTTACTTTTGTCGCTGGAAAAGGTTCTAGTAAATGTTAATTTGGGAGAGAATATGGAAGTCGATATCCAAAGAAATAATTTAGATGCTGCTGACAAGGTAGGGGCATCTAATGATACACAACAGTTCGTAGCATTTAAAGTTGGTAGAGAAGAGTGTGCTCTTTCAATTTTGGGTGTAAAAGAAATTATTCGCTTCAATGAGGTTACGCCTATTCACCAGGCAGCAAATTATATTTTAGGATTAATGTATTTGAGAGAAAAGCTTATACCGGTAATTGATCTTAGAGTTCTTTTAGGACAAAAATCACTTGAAGACGAACTAGACGAAGAGTTTATGGCCAAGTCATCGGTTCTTGATCCAGATAGTGAAGCTTATAGTTTGGATCAGAAAAGGATTGAAAGAGAGCATGGTGAAAAGAGAAAAATAACACTTTATATGAGAAGGATTATTGTTATAGCAATTAACAATATTCATGTTGGGGTTCTAGTTGATTCTGTATCACAAG
>CATLVA010000296.1 GCA_950060715.1 uncultured Oligoflexia bacterium
CTCTTTTGAGAGTTTTGTAATGCTATCACCATCAGATAGCTCCGAAGCTTTCACCAACTCATAATTTTTCTCTTCCAAAAGAATTTCATTAGAAGTAATTGCCGTTTCTAATTTTTCGAGTCTATTTTTCAAAGGTTTCAAAATAGTACTTCGCTCTTTGATAATTTCACTACGCAATTTCTGTAAGTCTTTTTTAGATAGCTTAGGTTTGGCTTCTTTCTCAGAAGATACATCTTCTTCCCAACCAATTTTGTCCAAAAAGTCGTCATAAGAGCCTAGAAAATACTCGGCTCCATTTTGATGAAAAATAATTAATTTGGTGGCAAGTCTCCTCAAGAGCATTTCGGAGTGAGTGACAATAATCGTTGCCCCATCAAAATTAACAATCGAGTCAGTTAGAGATTCAATAGATTGCATATCCAAATGGTTGGTAGGCTCATCTAGAAAAAGTAGATTGGAAGGCTTGGCCATTATTTTACCAAGCATGACCCTCGACCTCTCTCCTCCTGATAGGACAGAGATTTTTTTATCGGCTAACTCTCCAGAAAACATCATCGTGCCACAAATTTGTCGAATTTTAGCCGTTGGTAGGTCTGGCGCAACTGAGGTGACCTCTTCAGCAATAGTATTTTGAGTATGAAGTCTTTCAATATTAGTTTGTCCAAAGTGAGCAAACTCACAACTCGGGTGAAACTTCACGTCACCAGAGTGAGGAGTTAACTCGCCAGCTACACAATTAAGTAGCGTCGATTTCCCCTTACCGTTTTTTCCAATAATCGCAAGACACTCCCCCTTCTCTAAAGAAAAGGAGATATCCTTAAATAATTGAGGACCACCTTCATAGGCAAAGCTCAGGTTTCTTACTTGTAAAATATTTTTTGAAGCGATGTCTTTATAATTGAATTGAAAATCAAGATCCGACTCTTGAGCTAGCTCATCCATATCCCCAAGTTTTTCAAGTTGTTTCAATTTTGACTGAGCCTGAGTCGCTTTAGAAGCCTTGGCCCTAAATCTCTCAACAAACCTTTCCATTTCTTTTTTCTTTTTATCGAAATTGGCCCTAGTCTTTTCATAAAGCTCATCTTCTTCTAGTAGCTGAGTATAAAACTTCTCTGTATCACCCTTAATAAACTTCAGCTGCTTACGGTTAAGCCCCATAATATGAGTCGCGACACTATCCATGAACTCACGATCGTGAGTAATGATAATGACTTCACCTTCAAATTGAACAAGAAACTTCTTTAACCACCGCATTGAAATAATATCTAAGTAGTTTGTCGGCTCATCTAGTAAAAGCAGATTGGGCTCAATTGCTAAAACCTTCGCAAGATTAATTCTGATTTGATAGCCACCAGAGAAGCTATTGGGATCTTTATGAAAATCCTCAGTGGAAAAACCTAGACCAGAAAGAATTTTATCGACTCGATAGGTTTCGTATTTTAACTCAGGTGGCAAAACCTGATAACATTCCTCTGCAACGGTTGGCTTAGTGAATTCAATATGCTGCTTTAGTGTTCCTATCTTATAGTTTTTAGGTATATTAATTTGCCCACTATCAAGAGACTCTTCTCCAAGAATCATTTTAAAAAGAGTGGATTTCCCTGAACCATTTCGGCCAACAAAACCGACTCTAGCACCAGCAGGCATATTAAATGACAGGTCTTCGAAAAGAACCTGTCCGGCAAAAGCTTTTGAGATATTATTTATTTGCAACATATTATTATATGTAGCAAGATCAGGCCTTAAAGAGAACCCTAATTATACGAATTTCAACAACTAGTATTTCGCATTTTGAAGTTTCAATACATTTCCATCTGGATCTTCAAAAATAAGCATATGTCCCCAAGCCTCATCCATTTCACCCAAAATTTTTGCACCGGCTTTTTCTAATAGGGCCCTATCCTCAGATACATTATCGCTACTTAATGTCAGCGTACCACCGCAATGAGCTCCATGCCCGTCCCTAGGAAAGTCGGGCACGAGAGCTCCCTCTGTCCAATGAAGCCCAATCATAACTCCCCCACAATCTAGGCTAGTCCAATGCTCCGATTCAAATGAAATTTTCATACCAAGAGCTTTGGTATAAAACTCAACTGAGCGCTTCATATCGACTACATTATAATAAATATCATGGACACCTTTTATCATGCTCTTCTCCTGTATTTTGTTTCATGAAATAGCTTGGAAAAAGTTTTCGTATTTCTGTATTGTCCCTTCTCAATAGCGTCTTCTCTTGCGGTTCCCTCATAAACATATCCAGTTCGCTCTGGAACCTTCGCTGATTTTTCATTTAAGTCTGAACACCGGATCTGGACTCTATGAAATCCCACTTCAAAGAGCTCCTTTTCAAGTAAAAGAACGGCTTCAGACATAAAGCCTTGCCCTTCGAAATCTCCAAGAATCCAATACCCTAGCTCAGCACAATTACTTTCCCACCGAATAGAGTGAACACCAATATTACCAAGGTACTTATTTGATTCATTAAGAAAAATTCCATAATCAAACATTACTCTAGCATCCCATCTTTCATGAGTGGTACGAATATAGTTCTCTTCGTCTTCGACAGTTTTCACATAATCGACCCAAGGAAGAAACCGATCTAGCCTTTCCCTATCAGCATTAACATATTCAAACATATTTTTGGCCAGGCTCAAATCATGCTTTTTTAAGCTGATTCTCTCACCACTTAGGTTTTCATTTAAGGCTTTAGGCTTCATAACTCCCCCTGTGATCTTAGTCTAAAAGAATTTTGCAGGTTTGGGTATAGTTCACTTCATTATTTGAGGTTTGTTCCGTACTAGCATTAAAATAATAAGTTCCTACATAATTCTCATCAACAATTACCTTCCACTCTCCTTTTATTGTTTTTATCTCTCCTCCACCGTAAATGGGACCATAATAATGACATTGCCCGTATCGAGCCGGGATTTTACCAAATGGACGTAACCACTCGGTTTCAATTTCAATTGTATGGTTTGCCCAATTAATATTCTGTTTCTTGATAAGCTGATGGTTTGATTCTCCACACCCATAACCATTTCCATGTGAAATTCGTAGATTTACTTTCCCCATAAGATCACAATACAGATTTGAAAAGTACACTCGCTGCTGATCTTCCCAACATTTAGGATCTTTAGATAAAGGAGTACAAAGTCCCAAGTTATCCGACACTTGAGCCTCTACACCCCCTGTAATTAATAATATTTTAAATATCAGCACTAGTTTTTTCTTCATAATTCTTATCCTTTTTAAACACCCTGA
>CATLVA010000297.1 GCA_950060715.1 uncultured Oligoflexia bacterium
TCGCTCAAAATCATATCAGGATTTATGGGTGGTGCTTTGAAGTTGATGGTGAACAATCTGAGATTTTTGCTCGTGACTACACGATTGATCCTGAATTTCAAACAAGCTTAAGATGGTTTTATGGTTATTCAGAAGTAATTGAAGGTGTTTGGATACATACTTGTCGCGTAGTTAGCAAAGGTTCAAATCCCCGATTTTGTCAAAAATTCTAAATATCGTAGCGGTGAACAATCCCAACTAGCTTCGACTGCTCTGTTACTAAAATAGCAGTGACCTTTTTTTCTTGCATCATGGCTTCGGCAACAACTAGTTTTTCATTCGCATCGATTGTCAGGGGATTAGAAGATCCAAACTCACCAGCACTAAACTGAAGTGCTTTTTCTTTTTCATTCTTAAGTAGCCTGCGGATATCTCCATCAGTGATAACTGAAATAATTTTTTCATCTTTCAACACAACTCCCAGACCCAGACGCCCTTGAGAGATGATTGAGATGATTTCATCGAATTTCATATCAGTAGATAAAATCGGAAGTTCAGACTTTTTCATGACGTCTGAAACCTTAGTTAAAAGCTTTCTTCCTAAACTTCCACCCGGATGAAATTTAGCAAAATTTTCTGCTTTAAAGCCTCTTGCTTCCATTAATGCGACAGAAAGCGCATCACCCATTGCAATTGTTGCTGTGGTAGATGATGTTGGAGCCAACTCTAACGGGCAAGCTTCTTTTTCCACACCAATATCTAGCCAGTAGTCACTATGTTTTTCTAACGTAGAACCTTTTTTACCAGTCATCGCAATAATTTTATTCCCATTCTCTTTTAGAAAGGGAAGTAATTTGATTACTTCTTCAGTTTCACCAGAGTTTGAAATAGCCAACACCACATCACCTGAGTGAACCATTCCAAGATCACCATGATAAGCTTCACCGGGATGAAGAAAAAAGGACCTAGTCCCAGTGGAAGCTAAAGTTGCACTTATTTTTCTACCAACTAGTCCAGATTTTCCCATTCCTGTGACAACAAATCGGCCCTCGGCATTCAAAATCTCTTCAATAATCTTATTGAATTCTGGAGTAATTCTCTTGGACATTTGCTCCAGGCTGTTTATTTCAATACTTAATACATTTTTTGCAATTTCAACATAGTTCATAATCAAGCTCAATAGTATGACTTCTCCCAATAAATTCCAAGTGAAAAAACATGTACTAAAGTCTTTGAAGTGGTGGTTAAATAGAGTGTATGCTATTACCAGAAAAACGCAGACCACTTTTAAAAAAGCTAATAAACTCCTCAGGTATTATCAGGACGATTGAAGCACATAACGCTATCAGTGCCAGCGTAGTAGAAAGTTTCAATCAATCAGACAAAAATTTTCACGCACTTTGGATTAGCAGCCTTACAGAAACAGCTAGTCGCGGTTATGCCGATAATGAATATCTAAATATGCCTAGTAGGATGCAAACACTTACCGAAGTAATGTCGCAATCTAGTCTTCCAATCATATTCGATGCCGACTCAGGTTCGTTTAATGAACACTTAGCAAGAACTGTGACCCAGTTGGAAAACCAAGGTGTTTCAGCAATTGTTTTAGAAGATAAAGAAGGGTTCAAAGTAAACTCTTTGACTGAGCATGATAATCCTCAACATCAAATTTCAACAGAAGCTTTTTGTCAGAAAATAAAAACCGTCTGCCAATCCAGGCGAAGTCATGATTTTTTAATGGTAGCAAGAATTGAAACCTACACTCTCGGTGGTAAAACAGCAGATGCCATTAGAAGAGCTCAAGCTTATGTACAAGCCGGAGCAGATATCATTATGATTCACTCGAAAGAAAACACACCAGATCAAGTAAAAGATTTTGCTCAAAATTATCAAGAAAAAGCACCTCTAATGATCGTTCCATCGACGTATTATAAATATTCTGAGGACGAGGCACAAAAGGATGGTTTTAAAATTGTTATCTATGCTAATCATCTTTTAAGAGCCGCGCACAAAGCGATGATTAATTGTGCCGAAGGTATTTTAAAAAATGGCAGTGCTGAAAAAATTCATCCAGAACTCTCCAGCGTTAAAGATATGCTCAATTTGGTAAAATAAATGATTGAAGCTAATAAATTTCAACTAAAATTAAAAGAACTCGGAATTACAAAAAGTTTTGGAATACCAGATTCCACAATGAAGGAGTTTATTCATGCTCTTGAAAATCCGACCATTAATGCTAATGAAGGTTCATCCATCGCAGCAGCTTGTGGGCATCATCTTGCAACCAAAGAAATCCCTCTCGTTTTTTTACAAAACTCAGGTCTAGGTAATGCGGTAAATCCCCTAGCCTCTCTTGCCCTTGTCTATAATATACCTATGCTTCTTATGATAGGATGGCGTGGTGAAGGAAATAACGATGAGCCTCAGCACGAAGTCATGGGAGCGGCAACTGCCAAAATTCTTGAAGCCTTAGGCATTGATTATGATGTGCTATCGATTTCACAAGAAAAAGCCGAGTTGCAAATTCTCAATGCCATGGAAAAGATGCAAACAAAATCTAAGCCATTTGCGTTTTTAGTAAGACAGAAAACTTTTAAGGGTGAATCAGCTCAAAAAACTAAAAATGACCTACCTCTTAGAGCTGACATATTAAAAGAGCTTCTCATAAGCTCAGATACTTCAACTAAATTCTTTGCAACTACCGGCTATACCGGAAGAGAACTATATACTCTTGCTAAAGAGCAAGGGAAACTTAACCAAATTTTTCTTGGAACTGGATCAATGGGACATATAAGCCAAGTAGCATTAAACTACGCTAAGCATATGCCAGATAAAACGATTTACTGCCTTGATGGAGACGGCTCCCTTGCCATGCACCTTGGAAATACTCTAGATCTTTTTAAGCAAAGACCAAAGAATCTTAAATATATTGTGTTCAATAATCATGCTCATTTATCCGTGAATTATTATGAAACAGTTTGGGCCAATCAATCCATTACCAAGCTTTTAAATTCTTTCGGCGTAGCTCCAGCAGAGAATCTCTCTAGCCTTCAATCAGAAAAAAATTTCTCTTTCCTAGAGATCGAGTGCAACCTAGACACTCTAAAAGATCTTCCAAGACCAGAAGAAAGTCATCTTGATTTAAAAAAACTATTTGAGGATTGAAATGAATTTAAATGATTTGAAAAATAAATATCAAAATAAGAATATGAATAGAATTTTCATTTATTTAACTAGAGTATCATTGATTTTTACACTTATTATTTTTGC
>CATLVA010000298.1 GCA_950060715.1 uncultured Oligoflexia bacterium
CATTACATGTAAGTATCGAGGCTTGAACACTTACAAACGAAAATATAAAAATTAAACTTAGTATAATCCTTTTCACCGAAGTCTCCTTATAGATGAAATGTAAATGTGCTATCATTATCCCAAGTAACGGTATCACCAACCATCATTTCTGCGAATAATTCACTCACAAATTCTCTGTCATCTTTTCTCCAAAAAGTAGCAGGAATATCTGCACTCGTAATCGTAAATTTCAACTGCTTTCTCTCTGGTTCATGAGTCAAAAAACCTTTAATCGTTACATTATTTGTGATTTCTCCAATCAGTGGAAGGTTTTTATAGCCCACTAACTTGATATAAACTTCTTTATTGTGAATGGCGACCTGGACACTAGAAGCAAGTTGTTCATAATCGACAACTTTTTTCTTACGAACTCTCCCGGCCCTTGGTCCTCTCGTTATTCTTGTATGCTTGACGTAATCTAAAGCTTCAAGAGGGTCAACTTCACCCGATAGAACCTTGTCATATTCTTTATAAAGTCTTCTACTTTTCTTATCAAAAATATCTCCAATTGAGATGGTTCCTCTATTCACACAACCAGCAATTAGAGAATGTAGATCATAAACATCTGATTCAAATGGCTTGCTACAATTTACAAAGAAATCAAACATCGTAACATTCTTTTCTTCATCTACAAATTGAAATGCCTTTGCATCCAGTGAAACTCTCTCATTACCTACTGCAAACATATTAGGCTTTATAAAAAACCTTGTTTTATCAACATCATCGATAACGACAATTCTCTCAGTTTCAAGGCTTACTGTATTTTCACAATCTTTCATGATCTTATCAGCATTAAAAACATAAAGACTTTTATCTTTTTTACAAGTTAGTTTCATATCTTGTGTTTTAACGACAAAGTCCATCAGATTTATAAGAGTTTCACTAGCTTTAATCTCAACGTTTTCTGCGTCCATCAAAGTAAGAGAATCCACCTTTGCTTTTAAATTAAAATTATCTCCATCATCAAATGGAACATTTAATTCTAAATCAATATGTTTTGTATTAGCTGAAGCGCTGGCAATTATTTGATTTAAACATCCCGCTTCAATACCTGCTGAAGTCGCCATGTCAAACTCATCATCATTCATTGTACAATGAGCATAGAATGATTTTAGCTTAAGAGAGAGGTCTTCAAAACCAATATGAAAGCTTTTTCCATCAGCAATAAAAAAACCAGGATTTACAACACCTTGAGTGTCTTCAATATTTAGATCCATGATTTCAAAAAAAGTACTGTCTTCCTTTAATTTGAAATCAAAGTCAAAGAAGTCTGTCTTAAACTTTATAGAATTTGTATCTGAAAATATTTTGGCATCAAAGATTTTATCTTTGTTTTTAAAATTAAAAGTTAAATCTGCTCTTGAAAGATGAACTTCCTTTGCAACAAGCCTTCCTTGCTCTCCCGTTTTCTTACGTGAAAACTCAAAACTCTTTAAATCAACCTCTAAAAAGTTAGTTGGCTTCACGACTTCATCTGCGTGAACCAATAGATTTAAAATTAAAAAACAAAGTAAAATTCTCATATCACCTACTATTTATTTTAAATAGAGTAGTCGAGAATCTTATAAAATAGTGAAATGTTGTAATAGATGCATATATGTCTATTATTTAGACACATTGTAAGGACTTGAAATCACTATAAAGTTTAGTAAATTAGAGAGAAAAACATTTAAACCGGAAATTTTCCAGCCCCCTCTCTAATTACCTCAGGAAAGTCATCTGTATAATCAATAACTGTACTCTTTCCAACAAAGTCATACTCACCCGGATCAATTATCATAGAAATCTCTCCCGCATACTTTTCTTCGATCATGTAACTATAAATAGACTCATCTTCAGTAATCCCCATCTGAGCACGATCAAGATTTGTAGAAATAAGAGAGTCACCATATCTAGCAAGCAGCCTTTCGACCAGTAAAGATGGAACAAATCGAACTCCAACATTATGGTCTGTCTTATTCGCCTGCACAGCACGAATAATTTTCTTTGTGGCCTCAAAAATAAAAGTATAATGACCTGGAATACACTTCTTTAAAACTCTAAAAACGCTATCGCTTATCACTGCAACTTCACTAGCTTTTGAGAAATTTTCACAAAGCAATGAAAGGTGCTTCAACTTATCAATCTTTTTGAAACGATATATATTAGAAACACCTTGCTTTTTAAAAGGATCTGCTACGACTACCCAATTAGTATCAGTTGGTATGGCAACTAAAGAACCTTCTCTTAGAAGTTCACAAGCTTTATCAAGTACCCTATCATCAGGGTTTTCTGCGATTACGTATTCAATCATTATTTTAAAAACTTAAAAAATTCGCTATCAGTTGTAGTAATTACTTTAGAATCACCATTCTTAATAACTTTCTTATAAACATCCATAGACTTCATAAATTCATAGAACTTAGGGTCTTTATTATATGTATTTGCATATATTTTTGCTGCTTTTGCCTCGGCCTCGGCTTTCAGTTTTGCGGCGGTCGCCTCGTAGGCCGCACGGGCCTCGATCATCGGTTGCGTGACCGCGCCGAGCACTGCTTTGATGGAGCGGATGGCGTCGTCGTTGCCCGGCACCGGAAAATCGATTCCTTCGGATTTGCTGTTGGAATCGATGATTCCGACAACCGGAATGTTCAACTTATTGGCCTCGGCGACGGCAATGGCCTCCTTATTGGTGTCGATAACCATCAGGATATCAGGCAAGGCACCCATTTCCTTGATGCCGCCGAGCGCCCGTTCGAGCTTGGCCCTCTCCCGGGTAAGGCCAAGAAGCTCTTTTTTGGTCAGGCCAACGGTTTCCCCCGCCAACTGTTCGTCGAGGTCCCGCAAGCGCTTGATGGAATTTGAAATCGTTTGCCAGTTGGTCATCATGCCGCCGAGCCAACGGTGGTTGACGAAATACTGGCCGCAGCGGATCGCCGCTTCCGATATGATATCGGTCGCCTGCCGCTTGGTTCCCACGAACAGGACAAGGCTGCCTGCCTCGACCACCTGGGAAATGTACTTGCGGGCTCGCAGCAGACCGCGGACCGTTTCGCGGATATCGATGATATGGAGCTGGTTTTTGCGAGCGTAGATGTACGGAGCCATTTTCGGGTTCCAGCGACTTGCACTGTGGCCGAAATGAACTCCGGATTCAATCAGTTTCTTAACGACAACATCTGCCACGGCGACAAATCTCCCCCGATCCCTGGGACCGGTTGCGGACGA
>CATLVA010000299.1 GCA_950060715.1 uncultured Oligoflexia bacterium
AGCCCACCATCTCCACATCCATGCCACCCACGAATCGGACACTGATGCCGGAGTAGCGGCCCCGCATGGCTTCTTCCGGCCCGGGAGGCCCTTCTTCCGCGTAAAATCCTACCTCATAGGCATTTGGAGAAAGGTAAATCCCTTTATCAAGCAGCTCTTGAAATAACTTGTAGAACCTATCATTGATGTTGCTAGGAATTTGATCAGGGTTTCTAAGTTTATCTTTAGTTGGTACAGGCCAAAATAATGAGTTGAAAGAAGGGATAGAGTAGTCCTCATATCCTTTCGCTTGCATCCATTTTTCAAAGATTCTAATAATTTTGTCTGAGTAGCTATAAAGTTCTTTATAAAAGTCAGGCGTAAGTTGTTTTAAATTTGCTAGTCCTGCTGCCATGGCCACTGGGTTGGCACTCAAGGTTCCTGCTTGATACACATCCCCAACCGGTGCAAGGCAATCCATGATTTCAGCTCTTGCAGCTACTGCACCTACTGGAAATCCGCCACCGATAATTTTTCCATAGGTCACAATATCTGGCTTCACCTGAGTAGGGCAACACATACCACCAAATCCCACTCTAAAGCCTGCGATGACTTCATCAAAAACTAGGAGAACTTGATATTTATCGCAAAGAGCGCGTAGTTGGGTGTGAAAACCTTCCTCTTGCATCAAAAGACCATTATTGGCTGGTAGTGGTTCTACAAATACAGCTGCCACTTCATTTTTGTTCTCACTCAAAATAGTTTCTAATTGAGCTAGATCACCTAGTTGGCAAATCAGAGTATCACTACTGATATGTTCGGATACTCCTTTACTCGAAGCTGTGCTTGTTCCTGCAAGACCAGAACCAGCTTTAATTAGCATTGAATCTGTATGCCCGTGGTAACAGCCATTAAATTTTACGATTTTGTCCTTTCCGGTGAAACCTCTTGCTAGTCTAATTGCTGTCATCACGGCTTCTGTCCCGGAATTCACAAAGCGAATTTTATCAATGAAGCAGATTTTATCCACGATGAACTCTGCAAGCTCTAAAGAGTATTTTTCACAGGCCCCATAGCTCCAACCTCTTTCAAGAGATTTTTTAACTGCTTCCTCAACCAATGGATTTCTATGTCCCAGAATTAGAGGTCCAAATGACATACAAAAATCAATATAATCTTTTCCCTCTTCATCAAAAAGGTAAGCTCCATCAGCGCGGTTGATAAATCTTGGTGTGGTATGAAGTCCTTTGAAGCTTCTTACCGGAGAATGAACTCCACCTGGTACATATTTTAAAGATTTCTGAAATAATTCTTCAGAGTTCATGATCATCCTTTGTTAACTCTTTTAAATGAGTCATATCAATTACAGGAGTTACTTCAACTCCCATTTTCGTTAATTTTTTAAATGTTTTTCCGAGACCACAGGTATGAATTTTATTTTTTAGCTCGGGATATTTTTGAGTATAGGTTTTATACTGGAAGTCACTAGACCAATAAATGACTTCAGCATCTAGCATTAATTCAACTCTCTGATCGTTAACTTCTCTAATCTCTCTGGTGTAGGCGGGGTTACATGGACCAACTTCACTCTGCGCTTGGTCGTGTGAGAGTACTTCCCACTTAGAATCTTTAAGGAAAATTTGAAGTAGTTTCGATTTTTGGAATTCAACTATTTCTTGATGACCAAATCCCTCTGATGATCCACAAACCCATAAACCTTTTGAAGCCAGTTTCTTCATAGTTCGATTACCTGCAGCCCATAGAGTATTGTAGTCTTCAACGCTACCTATGCAGTGAGAACTCGTCACAAAAATATTACTATCATCTGTTTTGTAATCAGTAGCTTTTTTCTCGACTAAAAAATCAAAGTCTCTAAATAAGTAATAAACAGATTTGCCTTTGAGAGGTGAGTAATCGACTCCTTCAAGTTTTTTTACGTTTATTTGTTTGCCATCAACTTGGCCTTTATGAAAGTGAATAAAATAATTTTGGAGTTTTCTAACAAAAACACCTACGGCCAAATGGCATCCACCACCATAGCTTTGAAATGCTTCCCGTTCTCTTTGAATTTCTTCGATGGTCGTTTGATCGGAGATTTTTGCTAACTCTTGTTGGAGAAAGGTGTTTTCTTCATGAGTTTCCAGCGCTAAGGCTCCTTGAGAGGCTGCAGGTGGGAATTCTTTTACTGGAAGAATCATAAAGGTTAGGTCTTTAACTAATTCTTCTAAAACTTTTTTAGAATCTTCTTTATGAGCAAGCCGCTCAAGCCCTGCAAAGGCTAGGGTGATGGCATGATAATCATCGTTTAATAGCTTCTCTATTCGTGTGTTAACATTTCCACGTAAGTTTTTAGCTTCAACTTTTCCATGGAAATGGGGTAGGAACTCATGCAGTCCCGCCTCTAAATTGGTAATTCTTCTAGGAGAGCTAGTTCCCACAATAAATGTTTCTAGATTCGGAATCTTATTTACCGTAGATTTTTTGATAAGAAGGATATCGTGAGGATAGAATCTTTTTGTGATGCAACCAAGTTTAATACCTTCTGGTCTCTCTGAGCCTAAATCTTTATAAGAGTGAATGACAAGATCGATATTCTTTTCAAGCAGATTTGCATCTAATTCTTTGGTAAAAAAATCTTTCCCCTCTAATTGCCAAAGTGGCTTATCAGTAATGATATCACCTTGAGTTTTGATGGTCTTAATTTCAAATTTTAGGCCTGTTTCAGATTCAAGAAGATTTTTTGTGATTTCACTTTGAGTTACGGCAAGTAGACTGCCGCGCGTTCCGATTCTAAATGTTTGCTGTTTGCTCTTCTCCATGGGGTGCCGAACTTCTTTTCTTTAAATGTTTATCGCGAAGATAGGCTTTTCTTTTGACGACGAGATCTTTGATAGCAGATTGGGCTTGCTCAAGCTTTTCTCGCTTATTCTCCTCGTGAATCGCCCCTTCATTAAATATGTCGTCCAATCTTAGAACACCATCATCAGTTTTTAAATCAGTATTTATACAACTAGGTGATCCAAGATCGATGAATAACTTATTTTCATGCTGTGAAGCCCAAACATCGAAGAAGTCTGGTCCAAGGAGTTCTCCTTTGAAGCCTATTGTGTTGGCTATATAAGGATGGTCTTTTAGTGAACTTAACTCGTCCCACTCAAGGATATTGCAACGCTCGATATTTTGTAATTCAGCAATTTTCTCAATATTTCTGGCACAAACAGTAATTTTACAATGTTTAACAAATTGGTTGATCAGATCTTGA
>CATLVA010000300.1 GCA_950060715.1 uncultured Oligoflexia bacterium
TTTCAAATTTTATTTCGGTTTCTCTATTTAAATTTTCCCATTTCCCAACGAGCTCCAAGATTATTTCTTTTTGCTCCAAATCTAATTCTGCGTATTCTAGAGTTTGCTCAAAGTATCCTGGTAGCTTCTCCCAAATTAGTGCGACTCTATTTTCATAAAGTCCTGCTCCGTTTCCAACTTCATCTCTAGCAAAACTAGAAAAAGTCAAAAGCGACAGTATGACTCCCAACAACAAACTACATTTCATCTCCCCTCCTTTGGGAAATTGGAATTAAAGAGAAATTTAATAGATATGCCTCAGAGGATTCATCATTCTCTTCATAGCGACTAACTATATTTCTCCTTATATTTTTTAAATCTTCTTTCAATTCTCTAATTTGAAGAGGCGACATTAAAAAAGTTGAAGAGGCAATATCTCGAAGTTCTACCTGGATATCATATAAAGCAGTCTTTATCCGCTCCAAGTTTGAAGCATGATATTCTTTTATTGTAGAACTTGGAACGTCATAACTTGTAGTCAATGATCGCTTGCTTCTTACAATTAATCCTTCTTCAATGGTAACTAAACTCAAATCAATCAAATCATCTAAAATAATTTTAATCTTTTCCTCGGGCAACATTAAGCGGCTTGAAAGATGGCCATAATCACCTCTACACTTTCCCGTCTTCGCCAAACTTAATACTGCGTAATGCTCACATGTCGCTATTCGAGCAAATTGTTCAGCACTCAAAACATCGAACAAATCATCATTTTCAGGCTCTTGAGAGTAATTCAAAATCATCTCGATATCATCATCTGAATAGCCCAAAGATTTTAAGATCTTTACGATAGTTCTAGATGTTGGTTTCCGGTCTTGATTTACTATCTCATGCAGTGTCGACTTTCCAATTCCAAGATCTCTTGCAAAGGCCCTTAGAGAGTAAGAAGTATTTCGTTCACTTCTTGTTTCGAATTCATTTAATAAAATATTCTTTAACTTCATCTCCATGGGCCGTTTATCTTATTTTTCTCTACCAAAATCTTCAATAAATAAACTCTGACATTTTCAATCAACTACTAAGGATAGGCTAATGAAGCTCCAATCTTGTCACTTTCACTTAGCTTAAGATCCAAAATATCTCCCTCTCCATCACAGTGTGGATAATGCATTACAGACAATTTATCGTAGTTAGTAAGAGGCCTAAATTTATCATTTTCTCTACATCGCCCACTGGAATCTCCATGAATATGCTCATGTCTAAAACCTAGAGCATGTCCCAATTCGTGCCTCAAGATTCCTTCCAACGTAGTCTGAGTATATTTGAAGGAGGAATCATCAACGAGAATATTTCTACTTATGCGTTGCGTGCTAGGAAAAAATGCTCTTGCTAGATAAGCTCCCAAATTAACCGGCCTTATATCAAAAACCACCATTTCATTCTCTTGGTCACAACGAATATCTTGGTCCTTTAGATGAATAAATTTAATATTGGCATACTCCATCCAGTCTTTAGTCGCAACTTCCATCGCTGATTCGATATCTGCCTTATTCTCACCAAACTCATCTGAAATGCAGTAGCTAAGATCGTTTGATCTTTTGTCATTCCAAAGATCTAAAATATTTCCAAAAAGTAAATTCACAATTAACCTCCTTGAATCATGAGAGGGAGTGAGGATTTTAGCCAGATCTTCAATATCTTCTACAGGGACATCTCCGTCGACAATATAAACTCCCCCTTTAAAAGGTTCTTTAAAATATTTTGCCTGTGCCATGGCAGAGACTAAAAAGGTTGTTATCAAAGTAACTAGTAAACAAATTTTTCTCATATTTTATCCTCCTTGAATTTGCCTCGAGTAAGTCAAGGCTCAAAAAGAATAGCGCTACCTCAATGAGAAAAATACTTTCTAGAACTTACATTAGATATTTCTGTCCGTATTCAGTCCGGACACTTGGTCCAGAGGTATCTCTCTAGGCTGTCTCTGAGGAACTTCAATCGGGTTGTTCCCAGGTTTTGTTGGTTCTTCGGGAACTTTAGTTGGAATACTAGGCTTTGGCTTAGGTCCCTTTCCTGGATGCTCTTTTCTTCTGGGATCAATTTCAGGTTTTTTTGGATCACTACTCATATTATTCTCCTTTAATAGATATAAAAATTTACTTTAGCTTTTAATTTTTCAAAAACTAAATGATCACTACTATAATCCTCACCATCTAATTTAAGTGGGATCTCTTTATCTGACTTCATTTCTAGTTTCGTTGTTAGAACAGAAATGAGATCATCAGTATTCTCTTCTTTTACATAATTCAGCTTTTGCAATTTAATTAACTCACCTGCTCCTTTAGCTAATTCGGATGCCTTCAAAGTTAAAAAATTAAATTTCTCTCCAAAGTTTGGCGTCATGCTTTCAGTCAACTTAACTCCTCCTCCTGCATACATACCTTGTGAAACGCTAAAACCAGGCGAGATAACTTCTGACCAATTCTCATTTTCATCCACTTTAAAATTTAATTTAATAATGTCTGGAGAAATAGCTTTTTCAATTGCCGAGACGTAATAACTAAATTTACCAGTCGCTTTCTTCAAAAAGTCACTACCACTTTCTGTTACTTCCGCGGGTGGACCACCTGTTGCGACATTAATAAAACGCTTATCATTACACCTCAATACAGGAATCTCTACCTGAGGAGCGTTGTTAAGCACTTGCTCAATCAAATCTACAGTTGGTTCTACCGGCTGAAGCTTTAAAGATTTTGCAAAATCATTTGCAGTCCCATAAGGGATATAAAAAATTGAAACGTCTTTAAGGTCTTCAACTTGATTAAGAAGATAGTTTATTGAACCATCTCCTCCCATCAAAAGAATTCTTTTAGTACCCAAGACCTCTTTGTTAAGTTCCGTACTAATCTGAAACTTTTTTTCCAGAGTGCCCAAAAACTCACTTAGCTTTTCCCTGTTTTCATCATTTACTGAAATAAAAAGATTGTTAGAAATATATATCTCTCTATATTCTCTCTACTGTACAACTGATTGAAAAACGACATCTATTCGACGATTAGTTTTTCTTCCAACTTCAGTCATATTATCAGATACCGGCTTTCTAAAACCAGCACCCGAAACTTCAGTTTCACTTTGTGACAGTTTCTTATTTTTTACCAAATAATCGTTTACGGTCTGCGCTCTTTTCTTTGACAACTCTTGATTGTAGAGAGCATCACCTTGAGAGTCAGCATGCCCGACAATTTCAATTTT
>CATLVA010000301.1 GCA_950060715.1 uncultured Oligoflexia bacterium
TTCCTTGTGACGCATCTCTTGTCACTGATAGAGGAGCAATCATACTTAATATGGGAAAAAAATTAAGGAAAGAAGAAACAAAATGTCATAAAAAATTGTACGAAGAAAATAATATTCCTATTATAGGATCAATACATTCACCAGGTACAATCGAAGGTGGAGATTGTCTTTGGATAGATGAAAAAACCCTTGTTGTTGGAAGGGGATTTAGATCAAATGATAGTGGAATAAGCCAGTTACAAGAAATATTAAAAAATGATAAAATCGATGTTATAGGCTATGATTTACCTTATTATTTAGGTCCTAGTGCATGCCTTCATCTTATGTCTTTAATCTCTATCCTTGACGAAAAACTTGTTTTGATGTTTACTGTAGGAAAGATAAAAAATAAATCTGTCTTGTCTGTAAGGCCCCTTCCTATCAAGTAAGTTTGGCTTGAAACATCGACATCTACATCTTGAGCGGCAATACCGACTTCCTTGTTGATCGACTTATAATAATTTCCTGATATGAGGAAAGTTGAGGAAATTCCTGCTCCGAGATAAAACTCTCTCCCTACAGCAATATTTAATCCGTAAATTCCAGTGGTGTCTTTAGCTGTTGTCTCGTCATGCTCTCCCTTGAAAGCAGGTAATGACATTGGGTAATCAATATATTGAAAGCCTGAGCGCAGGGTCCACTTACTCTCCCCTGTTTTTTCTGCTGCAAAATTCTTATCCCCAAATTCAAGGAACTCATCAGCAGCAATTACAGGAACAGAAAATAGGGATAAAAGAAGTAATAATCTCACTTAAAGATTTTTTCAAAGTGATGCTTCGCTGTCAACATCCAGATTCTCTTTAAGTTCTCTATCTAAAAGAAGGTACCAGTTATTCTCGCCACTTAGCTTTTTAGAAGCCAATTTCGAGTTAGAATTCAAATTTTGGGTTATATATTCGTAAAGCTTTTCAGGATCAGGAAAACTAAAACTTACTACTTGTCCAGAATACCTACCATCTAAAGGATAATCGTTCAGTAAAAGCGCTGAGAGTTTTACTCTTTTTTCAAGTTTAGGGTTCCCTACTATTGGCTCAGGAACGGCGATGGTTTGAAGCATCTGCTGAGATACCTCGGGCAATTCGGCTCGGCTTAGCACTGTTTGAACAAAAGGCGCACAACCGGCTCCTTGAAATTTATTTGCACTTGCTCCAAAACCATAAATATTTCCAGCTGCAGGAGTATTCTGAGTTTTACGAATATACTCTCGAATAAAGAGGTATGAACTCAAGCATTGCTCACGATTAACTTTAAAGCTTACAATATTAAGGTTTCCTCGACTCTCTTGACGATCAAATTTGACTTTCATCTCAGCTAAATTATTCAATCTACCAGGGACAGTAACTAAAGGTAGTTCTTGATATTGCTCTGGTGAGTTGAGGATAGAAAAACCATACCCTTCACGAATTTTCGTTTGAAAATCCATTAAATTTTCTACTGCTTGTCCAGAAAACAAGCGAACCTTGTTTTCACCAATAGTACAATTCACTTCAGTCGTGACGTGCCCGATAGTACTTGAAGTTTTAGGAAACCAATATTTGTTTTTAAATATACTCCAAAGAAGACTTCTAGAACTCGACCAATCCAGAGGATAAGTCGATCTTATAATTTGTACGGTAATAGTATTATCAAGTTTGCGAAAATTCTCCTCAGCAAACTGTTCGTAATCAAAAGACATCGCTTGAAAGCTTATCAAGACAGAAAAGAATCCAACAATAAACTTCATCCTACGCCCTAGTAACAGAAATAATTTCTTCCATCGCCTCAATAATAGAAACGACTTTTAGAAACTCGGAATAGTCCTTAACCTCGATTTCAAACAAAAAGCTTCCCTTCATATCTGGAAGTGACTTGGCAATTGCCGATTTTATATTGATCGAGTGGCTATGAATATTATTTGATATACGCGACAAAATACCAGGCTTATCATGAGTGATAACTCTGATACTAACTGGATGTCTGAAAGCGTAAGCAGGGTTCCAATGAACATCTACTTTTCTCGTTTCTTCAATTTCGTGAACTCGCTGGCAAGCTTGAGTGTGAATCGTAATCCCACGACCTCTTGTGATAAATCCTGTGATCGGATCTCCAGGGATCGGATTACAACATTTCCCCATTCGTACCATAATATCGTCTAAACCATCCACGACAACAGCATTATCTCGATGAGCTGTTTTCTTAGCCGTGTTAGCAATTTTCTTCGCAAGAGTATCAAGCTCTTTTGTCTTCTTCTTTTTTTCTTCCTCTTCGTTTTGATTATAATCAATTGATGGAAGTGCTTCTAAAATTTGACCGACATTAAAGCGTCCTGCGCCTAAGTGCAGGTAAAGCTCTTCAAGGTTTTTCAAATTGAGAGTATCAAATATCTTGTTAAACTCTTTTTTCTTTTCAAGAGTTTTTGTATTGGTACCGTATTCTTTGAGAGCACGATCTAAGATCTCCTCTCCGACTTCACGGTTTTTATCTCTTTCTAATTTTAATAGATGCTGCTTAATCTTAGTTCTTGCACGACTCGTTTTAACGATTTTCAGCCAGTCTTTACTTGGTGTTTGATTCTTGCTTGTTAGAACCTCAACCGTATCTCCAGACTTTAGGCGGTACTTTAATGGTACCATCTTGCCGTTTACTTTTCCCCCCACGCAGCGGTTACCTACATCCGTATGAACAGCGTAAGCAAAATCAAGTGGAGTTGCCCCATGACGGAGCTCTTTTACATCACCAGTTGGAGTGAAGACAAAAATCCCACCAATATCAAGGTCTGCCTTAACGACGTCCATAAACTCGGAAGAACCCTTGATGTCACGGTTATACTCCATCAACTCTTCCACCCATTTCAGGTTTCGAGGAGACTTACCTTCTTTATATAACCAGTGCGCCGCAACCCCAGTTTCTGCAATTTCATGCATCTCATGAGTTCGAATTTGAATCTCGATTCTCTCTGCAGCAGGACCAATGACAGTCGTGTGCAAACTCTGATAGTTATTCACTTTTGGGATGGCAATATAGTCTTTAAATCTACCAGGAACTGGCGTAAACGAAGAATGGATTACGCCTAAACATTTATAACAATCAGTTATATTATCCACCATGATTCTAAAGGCAAGAAGGTCTTGAATTTGATCAAAATCAACACCTCTGTTCTGCATTTTTTTATAGATAGAAAAAAAATGTTTTGGCCTTCCGTACACTT
>CATLVA010000302.1 GCA_950060715.1 uncultured Oligoflexia bacterium
AAAGCTAAAACAAGTTGCTCAAGACGGTTTTCCGGAAATCGTTTCAGAACTTCTTCCACCATTAACTTTCTAGATCCAAAATATTAAACGTCCGATCTAGTGGTTAAGAGTGCAGTGCAAGACACCATGAAAGAAGAAGAATCCCATTAAGGGAGAAGAATCGAAGAATCGAACCTTTAAAGGTTTTCAGGCAAAAAAAAAGCCCCGCATTTGCAGGGCTTTTTAATATAAACTTGGTACTCCGTAGGGGATTCGAACCCCTGTTACCGCCGTGAAAAGGCGATGTCCTAGACCGGGCTAGACGAACGGAGCATTTTCTTGTCGTCTATTACGTTTTACGAAGATGGTGATCGCGCTGTGACTCGAACACAGGACCCTCTCCTTAAAAGGGAGATGCTCTAACCAACTGAGCTACGCGACCATGTCTCCAAAACGTGAGACTTAATTTAAGGTTTCTCTTCAAATAAGTCAACAAAAGAAAACAATTATTTTAAAAAAAAATGAATTTGTAAAAATTATCTTTTGGCCTTCGGTTTACTTGCCAAATAGCTCAATAACTTTTAGTTTTCACGGCTATGTCCGAAAATAAAACTGTATCCTTTCACACTCTTGGTTGCAGACTCAATATGTCTGAGACGGGTTCTATCGCTCAAGGCTTTGTTGATCGTGGCTACACCGTTAAACCGTTTGGTGAATCTGTTGATGTGACTTTTTTAAATACCTGCACAGTCACAGACGGAGCTGACTCCACTTGTAGGAATCAAATTCGTAAGGCTCAGAAAGCTTCTCCCGAAGGAAAAGTTGTTGTGGCCGGATGTTATGCTCAAATGGAAGCAGAAAAAATTAAGGCCATGCAAGGAGTGGATCTTATCTTAGGGACACATGAAAAACATAAAGTATTTGATTACCTTCAAGATGAAGATCAAAACTTAGTTCATATAGATAAGACCAATGAATTTTGGGGAGCAGCTACCACTGAATCTGATAACCACACACGCGCGTTTTTAAAGATTCAGGATGGCTGTAATTATGTTTGTTCATTTTGTATTATCCCTTTTGCCCGTGGAAGATCCCGAACAATAACTGTGGCAAAAGCTATTGAAGAGGCTAAGAATTTGGTGTCTCGTGGTTTTAAAGAAATTGTTCTCACGGGGGTAAATATTGGGGAGTATGAATCAACTTCGGGGGAGAGGTTAGTTGATTTAGTACAAGGGATCATAGAAGTCGAGGGCCTTGAGCGCCTTCGACTTTCTTCTGTTGAGCCAAACACTATTACTAGAGAACTACTTGAGGTTTTAAAGAACTCCGGTAAGTATCAAGATCATTTTCATATACCTCTTCAATCTGGTTCGGATCGAATTTTATCTAGCATGAGAAGAAAGTATGACACTTTTCAATACCGAGGTGTTATCGCTCTTGTAAAAGAATATTTCCCAGATGCTTCAATCGGTGCAGATATCATTGCTGGTTATCCAGGTGAAACTGATGAAGAGTTTCAAGAAACAATCGATTTTGTCACTGAACTTCCGATCACGCATTTTCATGTCTTTCCTTATAGCAAAAGAAAAAACACGACTGCAGCGCGATCTGAAAATCATATCCAAGGTGATTTAAAGAAAAAGCGTGTCCGTGCTTTGATTGATCTAGGGGAAAAGAAACTTGCAGATTTTCGCAGGCTTCAGCTTAATAGCTCATCAGAGGTCTTATTTGAGCGAGAGAAGCAGGGCTACTTTGTAGGGCTTACTTCGAACTATCTTCGAGTAAGAGTTAAGTCCAACGAAGACCTTACCAATCAGATCCGTAAAGTGAAGATTAACAACGAAGACAATAATATTCTGAACGGTATAATTTCTTAATTATTTCAGTTACTTATACCCTGAAAAAATTAACCATTATTGTTTTTTGGGATTGTGTCGAATTTAAATCTCAGTTATGACTCGCTGCAAGAAATTTTTGACTACGGTTCTTAAGAAATTATTAAGCCGCTGCAGAGAAGATAGGTGGGGCGAATGTCCCCTTAAGGGAAGTTGATAGTAGCTGGCAAAAACTTGTGAAAAAAATTTGGGGAAGTTTTTTTCGAATAATTCTAAGGACTTTTTGCTGAAGATAGTTACTAAGTAACCGTAGTAAAAAATTTTACATACCCTATAGGTGGAACTCGCCATCTCATGATAGGTCGAGTTTATGAAAAAAGCTCTTATAATCGCCGCTTTATTTATTTGCTCTTTAAAAATCGCACAAGCATCAGATTATGGAACTTGCACTGCTGATCCTGATTCTAAAAGGTATCTTAGCAATACCTTCTCCGATCCATATCCCAAAATTGTTAAATTTAAATGCCTTTATACCTGTAAGCTTAAAAGTAGCGAAGTCAGCATTTGGGGAACTCTTGAAAAGAACATCACCAGCCAGTCTGATGATGCTAAAAATACTGTTTGCCAAGGGGTTAAGGTTAAACGAGTAAGTTGGGGCTGGGACTTTGCAGGTGTAGAACCTTTTTATATTTTTTCTTCTCAGTCACCAGAATTAAAAGAGTATGCAAAAGAAAATATCTCCAGAGAAAATAAACACGAACTGGCTTTAATAGCATCTCTTAAAGAGACAGCAGAAGTTGTGACGAACTCATACGCATTGGTTTCAAGGCCAGGCTTTTTATATTTCGGCCAAGCGGCTACTGAAATAAAAGAAATTGTCAGCGGTCTGCCTGAAGATACAACAAAACTCGATGAAATAATATTGAAAATAAAGAAGACTCAAAAAGAGCCTTCTCGTGAATCATCTGAATATTTAGTTTTTAATTTTTTTAGGGCCTCAGCAGCATTTAGATTTTAGTGAAAGTATTCTTTTCTAAAGTGAATCTGTGATCGCTCTGGTCCATAGGCCACGATACCAACTGGAATACCTAAGTTTTCTTCAATTAAACTAATATAGTCATTGAGTTCTTTGGCGTATTCTCCAGCTTTATTAAAATCATCCTTAAAAGGAGGAAGTGATTTATAAAGTGGAGTGGCCTTAGATAAGTCTAGTCCAGGGTAGGCGCAGTCGTATTCTCTTCCATCGATTTCGTAAGCGTAACAAACTTTTAATTCTTCTAGACCTGAAAGAACATCGACTTTTGTGAGAGCTATAGACGTTAAACTTGAAGCTTTAACCGAGTATTTTAGAATCGAAAGATCCACCCAGCCACATCTTCTTCTTCGCCCTGTAGTTGCTCCAAACTCA
>CATLVA010000303.1 GCA_950060715.1 uncultured Oligoflexia bacterium
GAAATATTGAGCAGAATAGAAGCTTTGAGCATGTTTTTCTCCAAGATATGGAGGAAGCAGGAATATTTTTTCTAGAGAGTCATTATGAACTGGCCAGAGATGCTCGTTATAGTCAGGTAGTTGTGCAAAAAGGTGGAGCGCTGACGAGGCTTAATATTTCAGCAAAACTCAACGGTGAAAACGCTGAAGCGGATATGCATGGACTGTATACACCGAAGGGAAAATCTCATTTTGATGTTTCAAGCTATATCGAGCACGCAGCTCCTCATAATTATAGCCGCCAAGTTTATAAAGGCATTATTGACGACCAATCAAAAGGAATCTTTGCAGGTAAAGTAAAGGTGAATAAAGGCTCACTTTTAATAGCGGCTGAACAGCTAAATAAGAACTTACTTTTAACTCCTAAAGCTCAAGCATTCTCAAGACCTCAAATGGAAATAGATGCTGATGATGTGAAATGTGCGCACGGATCTACTACTGGTCAATTGTCAGAAAAAGAGCTTTTCTATTTCGAGTCTAGAGGAATTAGAAGAGACAAAGCTAGAGCGATGCTAGCTCAAGGTTTTGCTATGGATGTCATACTTAAAACAAAAAATGAGACGATAAGAAATTTACTCATAGATAATTTATAGAGATTAAAATAATGCTTGAAACAGTAAAAGAAAATTTTCCTCAAATAAACCTATCAGAGATCACTTACCTTGACTCTGCCGCTTCGACATTAAAAGTGAAGGCTTCAATAGACGCCGTAACAAAATACTATACAGAAGAAACGGCAAATATCCACCGAGGGATTCATCATCTAAGTGAGATAAACACCACTCGCTATGAGGCGACTCGAGATATCGTACAAAAGTTTCTCAATGCTCATAAAAGAGAAGAGATTATTTTCACCCGAGGAACAACAGAATCAGTTAACCTAGTCACAAGAACCTGGGGAGAAGCTAATCTTAAAGCAGGAGACGAGATCATAATCTCTGCGATGGAGCATCACTCAAATATGGTGCCGTGGCAAATGCTAGCGGAAAAAACGGGAGCAAAACTCAAAATCATCCCTATCAATCAAAATGGTGAAATTTTGGTTGATGAATATAGAAAACTTTTGAGTGAAAAAACTAAAATCATCAGTGTGGTCTATATCTCAAATTCTCTGGGTACAATTAATCCAATTGAAGAGATGATCAAACTTGCGAGAGAAAATTCACCTGCATTATTTATGGTAGACGCAGCTCAAGCGGTGGCCCATCAAGCGGTTGACGTTCAAAAGCTTGATTGTGATTTTCTTGCTTTCTCGGGACATAAAATCTTTGCTCCTACAGGAACAGGTGTACTGTATGGAAAGTTTGATATTTTAGATGCCATGCCACCGTTTCATGGAGGTGGTGACATGATCGATGTGGTCACTTATGAAAAGACCACTTATAACACTCTCCCTCATAAACTAGAAGCAGGAACTCCTCATATTGCAGGTTTCTTAGGACTAGGACCAGCACTTGAATATGTGCAAAACCTTGGACTTGATAATATCTATCAATACGAAAAAGACCTGCTTGATTATGGGCATAGAAGGCTTGCTGAAATCCCAACGCTTAAAATGATAGGTACCGCAAAAGAAAAAGCCTCAATTTTATCTTTTATCATCGACGGCATTCATCCCCATGATATTGCAACTTTGGCGAATAAATATAAAATTGCGATTCGAACTGGACATCATTGTACTCAACCATTAATGGAGTTCTTCAAAGTGCCAGCGACTGCGAGGGCCTCGATAAGTATTTATAACACTAAAGAAGATATTGATAAATTAACTGAATCTCTAAAAAAGATTATTGAAATTTTTGGATAAATTATGATTTCTGTACAACCAACACCAAACCCTAACGCATTAAAATTCATCCTAGATCGTGAAGTGAAAACGACAGGAAAAACATCATTCAAAAATCCTCTGCAGGCCAAAGATGTGCCACTAGCGAGTGCTCTTTTTGATCTTCGTGGTGTCGATCAAGTGCATTTTTTTGAGAACGTGGTCACTATTTCAAAATTTACTTTTGAACCATGGGAGAGCCTCGAGCCAGCAGTTACGACAACAATCGAAAATATGATAGAAGATCATGATCCTGAATTTAAGGATCACGATCCAGAAGTAGAAAGAAGAAAAAATCTTCCTCCTGAGCTTATACAAATTGAAGAAATTCTAGACCATCGAATCAGGCCAGGATTGCAAGGTGATGGTGGAGATTTAAAAACAATCAGCTTCGCAAATAATGTTTTACTGGTGCAATATCAAGGAGCCTGTGGAACTTGTCCTAGTTCAACCACTGGAACCCTTGAAGCCATCCGTGCTATTTTAAGAGATGAATACGATCCTGAAATCGAAGTTTATATTGCACCTGAAGTATAATGATCTTAGCCTTTTTAGCGATAGCAACACTTATTCATTTTAACCAAGAAAAGCTGGAGTTTGTAGAAGGCCAGTCGCTTTTTTTTGAAGCTCCCAATATTAGCTATGAACTTGCTATTGATAGTGACTCCGATGGGCTTGACGAAGACAAAGACAAATTAAGCTACGAACCAGTTATATCAGGGTTTCAAGGTATGGGAGTCAAAACTAAATGGCTCACCTTCTCTCTTGCGGTTCAACAAAAAGATGACAAGTTAAAAGATTATGAAGAATCCCGCCTTTTTGACTTTCAAGTTTTTGGGCTCTATAAAAACTTTCACTGGGAACTCTATTATCAAAATTATCAGGGACTTTATATTACTCAAGACGATATAGTCGCCGACGACAATCTTCCCAAGGCCAATAGCTATAGTTACGGAGCAAGCATTCATCATTTCTCCAACGATGATTTTAATCTATCTGAATCATTCAGCTCCGTACAAAAAAAGAAGAAATCCGCCGGTTCTTGGCTCTATGGGCTGAGTCTCAATAGGTCTCAATTAAGAGCAGATGGTGGCCTTATTCCTGAGGAATTTGCAGCTAGTTTCGATCAACTATATGGACTGAAAGAATTCAATACAGCTAGCATGGCCGTTCACGGTGGTTATGGAGGCCTCTACACTTTTTATGATTTTTTTATCACAGGTCTCATCAGTATCGGCTACCAAGCACAAGACCAGAGATTTTCAGGATTAGAACAAGATAATAGAGTGGTCACAGGTTTTAGTAATTTTGTTCATTTTGAATATGGATACCAATGGGATAATAAAGTTTTGGGATT
>CATLVA010000304.1 GCA_950060715.1 uncultured Oligoflexia bacterium
ATCCTTTTGATAATCAGTTTGATTTAAACCTTGAAGAGCCAAACGAAGCGTTGGCTGAAAAAATGGTGGCTTTATTTCATGAAAACCTGACAGCAGATGAGCCCATTTACGCAGGACAATTTGGAGCTATTACACTGATTGTCATGTTATTACACCAAGCTCACAGAAATAATCCAGATTTTGAATACTCAGAATCATTAGATGAACGGCCACCTGCTTCTTCTACTGTTTCGTACATTAAATCTTCGAACTCCGTTCGCTGAGCCTTGTAGCCATTGGTATTGGCGTTGGCGATATTGTTAGAGATTGTATTGACCTGCTGCTCTTGCGCGGCCATACCTGTTGCTGAAGTGTTTAATGCTCTAATCATTTTAGCCTTCCTTTACTTATTTAAAATCCGCAATATCGTTAACAATTCTTCCCGCTAAGGAGTCATAGGTACCAACGGCTTTTTGTATGGTTTCGAAATGCCTATGAGCTTTAATTAACTCCGACATCTCTTTTACTGCGTTAACATTTGAACCTTCAATAAACCCTTGATTAATAGAAGTATTCGTTTTGAAACGTTCAATATTATTTTCATTGTTATTGATAAATAAATTATTCCCTTCTTTTTGAAGAGCATGCATGTCTTTGAATTCAACGACACTAATAGCGGCAATCTGACCTTGAGGACCAAAAATTCCACCCTCCTTGGATACAGAGATCTGACGAAGGTTTGGAACTTTAATCACTCGACTTTGAATATCGCCTTGGTTGAGTTGCTGTCCCTCTGAAACTTTTGATAGCAGCTTAAAGCCACTCTCGTTAACAATTTCTCCGCTCTTATTTAAGTTAAAAATTCCCTTCCTAGTGTATCGTACTCCATTGGGTGTTAAGACTTCGAAAAGACCGTTACCAAAAAGACCAAGGTCGAGTGGGTTACCAGTAGGCTTTAGGGCCCCTTGTTGAAAGTCGGTGTAAGTACCATCAACTTTTACATAGGCATTCTCGGCACCTTGTGAGCGATAGAAATCGTCGGGACTCCATTCTTTTCTGGGAAGGTCGATATTGTCTGGTACTTTTGAGAGTGCAGTTAAGTGTTCTTTGAAGGTAATTTCATCGCGCTTGAAACCAGAGGTATTGGCGTTGGCAATATTATTGGCAATAGTCTCAACTTTTCTTTGCTGAGCTATCTGGCCAGAAACTGGAACCCAAATATTTTTCAAGAATCCTCCTGATTCATAGCTATGTCGCTGGAAAAAACTTCCTGTTTTTCCTATGCTATTTGTTATTCTAGCAACCGAAGTGACAAATTTATATCATGGGAAAAAAGCTCCTAGTACATATATACTGAGAATTAGGTTATTTTGGATGTAGTGATGTCATTCATATGACGGGGTAAAAGACTCTTTTGCCGGTGTCAGCTTCCTCTATTCAACGCTTTAGTCTATTATGGGGGAGAGAAAGGTAATAAATTATGGCCAAGAAAAATTTTGAAGACTCTATTGGAAAATTAGAAGAACTAGTGGATCAACTCGAAAGTGGGGATCTCTCCTTAGATGATAGTATTAAAAAATTTGAGGAAGGAATTAAACTCTACAAATCTTGTAAGGATTTACTTGGAGAGTCTGAGAAAAAAATTAAAGTATTAACGGAAAGCCTAAAAGAAGAAGACTTCGAAGAAATATGAAACTCGTTTTAATCTTCTTATTTTTAGCCTCTTGTGCAACAACGAAATCCCGTTTTGATATAGAGACTATTGGTGTTGAAGGCGAAGGGCAAAACGATTCTCTTCAGATAGACATTCAAAATAAAAATAGGGATGCAAATCCCGACGAAATTGATCCGGCAAATAAAATCAAAGACCCAGTTATTGTTTTTAATTTATATTCTACGCTCTATCACTCTCAAGCAGCTATCTATGAATTGAAATCACTAGAGCAAAAAGACATCAATATTTCAGTTATTAGTGGCTATGGTTTTGGAGGTATAATCGCTGCACTTTATGCCAAAGAAAAAAGTGTCAGTTATATAGAGTGGAAGCTATTCGCGTTAACTAAAAAGTTAGCAGAAGAGAAAGCCTATTCAAATGGTTGGCTTGAAATTATTAATAAATTCGTTCAAGAAGAATTTGGTGATAAAAAAGCTGATCAGTTGAAAATTAGATTCGCAGTTCCAGAAGTTGTGAATGGAGTTGTTCGAATTGATTATCAATCCAAAGTAACCACTTTGATTAAAAAATCACTGAAATTGATTAATAAAACCAGTTACTATCGAAATGGCCAAGATTTTGATTATGAATTGAGAAAGTATTTTTCGGTGGATTTGATTTATAAAGCAGCGTATTTACCTGTGACACCGACATTAACTCAACTGCCATCACTTGAATACGGTATATACACTCGCTATTTAGGTGGACTACTATCCCGACCAGATGACTTCGGTTTGTTAAAGGCACCGGTAAAACAAGAAATTGATGAAATTGGACATATCAATGAGCTGGATGATCTTTATCGCGAACTAATTGATGAAAGAACTCAAGCATTCGAAGAAAAAATTCAAAAATGGCGGGAAGCTTCTACTCAATCTTTAAATCAGCTATAATCTCACCTATACTTAAGTACTTATAAAAAGGATAGTTTTGAAAATATTACTTCGACTTTTATTTGTAGGTATCGTGTTGGGTCTTTTAGGTGGCGTTGCTGCCTTAGGAGTCATCATGTACATATCAACTGATTTACCAGAGATTAATTCTCTTACTGAATATAGCCCACCTCTTCCGAGTAGAGTTTATTCAAAAGATGGAACTCTTTTAATGGAACTCTCACTGCAGAAAAGAGAAATCGCCGAGATTGAAGAAATTCCGCCGATGGTAATAAACGCTTTCTTATCTGCTGAGGATGATAATTTCTATAATCACTCCGGAATTGATTATATGGGTATTGTTAGAGCGATGTTCGCCAATATTAAAGCAGGTAGAATTGTTCAAGGTGCTTCAACTATTACCCAGCAGGTTGCCAAGTCTCTTCTTCTTTCAAGTGAGAGGACTTATTCAAGAAAGATAAAAGATCTTCTGTTGGCCAGAAAGATAGAACAAAAACTATCTAAGTCACAAATATTATATCTCTATTTAAACCAAGTTTATCTTGGTGGTGGATACTACGGAGTAAAGTCAGCATTCAGAGGATATTTTGATAAAGAACTTACAGAAGCTACGGTTGCTGAGATGGC
>CATLVA010000305.1 GCA_950060715.1 uncultured Oligoflexia bacterium
ATTCAATTTGTTCAGCATTGAATTTTCCGAATGTTTTGATGATAAACTCAAGCTTGGACTTTTCCTTGCTAAAGTATTTGTCCAATAATGCTTCGTGCTCGCCTAATTTATCCAGGGGGATGTACTTAGGAGTAGAATCTTGATCATATTTGAACCATTTCCTGTTTTCAAATTGGTTGTCAATTGATCGAATCAATTGCGGATCATATGGCCCCATTTGATGTTTTGCAAAGCTTGTATAAATCTGCATTCCTACGAAATGCTTACACAGGTAGATCATCTTTTCTAATTTCAGATGCCCCATTGATCTGTCTTTGCTTAATTGGGAGACAATTTCTGCGGCCAAGACTGTGCGTTTGAAATAATCCGCACCTTTTGGTTTGTTAGCTTTTTTTAACTTAAGTCTTTCAATGATTTTCTCAGGATCGACCTCCTCAACTCGACTTTTGAATTGATAATTTTCAAATAGTCTCTTAAGGCTCACTAATTGATCTTTGTTTTGAGGAAATTCACTACCTATATAAGCCAAAGTTTCGTTCTGATTCATCAAACTCATTCCGATTCTTTCATTCCTTGAACATAATTTTCAATGGCGGCATCAACAGCATCGGTTACTTCTTTAAGATAGCGATTCACAGTGTTTTGAGTAAGATTAAGCTCTTCTCTCATGCTTTTAAGAAGTTTCCTTGGAAGCGTAAAGCCTTCTTTCTTATAAGTCTTATAAGTCAGGTATATCGTTTTATGATTTTGTGAGAAGGAATTGACTACTTTATAAAGTAATCGAACTTCAATTTTAGACTTGGCGAGTTGTACTTCGCTCATTTTAGGAAGTTCTCGTTGAATAACTTCTGTGCCATCGTAAGGATTATTCTCTTTTCTTTCTTTATTTCTATGAAGATCAATTAATGCATTTCTCGCAATCTTATTCAGATATAGCTCGAACAAGTCGTCAATAGGTACTTCTGAAACTCTATTTGTATTGAAGTTACCTCCCTTTTCATAAAACCTCTCAAAGACTTCATTCGCTAACCACTCTGCCGTTACAAATCCATGTCCATGGTTTTTACAAATAAATTCACAGGTATTTAAGATTGAACCTCTGAATTTCAAAATCAAAATCGACAACGCAGAAAAACGTGTTTCATCTGCCAAACTTTTATTCAGAACTGTCTGAATCAATTGCCCTGTATTGTTTTCACTTTTGTTGTCCTGACCTGAATTCAATGATCTTCAATTGCTATACGCAAAAGCCTTGGTAGGCACTTTGCGTAGTGTGGGTGTGCACAACCTGAAGAGTTACGTGTGCTTAAAATTTAATATTATCAAAAATTAATTAAAAAATGGCAACTAACAAACCATATGGAGATGGGGCAAGAAAAGGAGCTGTGAGAAACAGAGCACAGATTTTTAATCCCAAAATTGAAAGATATGTGAAAAGGAACACTGAAACTGGTCAGTTCATGGATGTGAAGTCTGATGGTGAGAAGTTCAAAGGTGTTAGAAAGGAAAAATGAATAAAGAGTAAGGTCAAATTATATCTTCAACAATGTCTAAGAACAAAACAACTAACAACGAGTCCAATAACAACTGGCTAGCCGCTATTGGGGTCGTAATTGCGGTCCTCTTTTGGTGGCTTATTAAAAGTAATGTCAAAAAGGATCATAAAATTAAATCTTTGCAAAAAGAGAGAGATCATATGAAAGATGAACTTCTTCAAATTTCAATGATTATAGATGAATCCATAGATCTAACTAATGAAGTCAAAGTAAGATTGAACCGCTTGCTCTCTCAGGAACAAGAATTGGGAGATAAAGTAAAATCAGAATTAGCCCAAGCCTTTGTCCTGGTACAACTCAGGCTAATGTCAAAGGCCCTACTTTCAATGGCCAAAATAATAGAAGAATCCTTGAAAAGTGTCTTTTCGAGAGATCAAGAATTCAAAAGGAAATATAAACAACCAAAGTTTGTTTGGCTTTTGGAACATGCGAAAGAAACCGGACTTCTAGACAAATCTGAGTACCATTATGCCAATGGCATTCGTGAACTAAGAAACGAAGAAGCTCATTCGATAATTGAATCAAAAGATAGCTCTTGGGAAGTGACAAGCTTACTGGTTGCAATGAACATAATAGTAAAACTGGAAGCTAAAAAACCCAAGGGACTCGCTGCGATGTTACTTCCGCCATTTCCATCAAAACGAAAAATCAATCATGAATCAAAGAACGTATAAACTAATCACCGTTTTTTCTGGAGTAACAGCAGCGCTAATAGTTCTAATTTCTTTTCTTTTTGAAATGCCTTGGAGCAGATTGTTTAGCCTTGTATCCGTGCCTCCACTTATAGCCACGGCATATTTGTCAAATAAGAAGACAAAAGAGTTTAATAAGGAACTCTATTTGAGCTTTAAGAACAATCTTGAAAGCTTCCGAGACGAGCTTGCTGCATTTATCCTCGGAGACTTAGATAAGGATTTAGAAAGGTTGATAAACCAAATACAAAACTCAAGTCTTTCGGAAAATTCTAAAAGCGAGCTGCTTGCTGAAGCTCATTATTTACTTGCCAGATTTCATTCAGCCACGGGCTCTATTGAAGCAGAAAAGGTATATGAGAACTTTGTTTTGGCTTATGAATATCAGCCCAACAGGATAAAATATCAAGAGAGGGCTTGCACTTCATTAATGGCATTGAAAAAGAAAGAGAAAGCTCTTGATTTGTCAGTCAAAGTTCTAAGAAGCAAGCGTCATAGTGCCAGAGCGTGGTTTGTGAAAGCCTCAATTCAATTCAATAATGACTTTACTCACTCTGAGATTCCTCGATCCTTATTGAAGAACAAGGTTTATTTATATTTGGTATATAATCATCTTTATCAATCCCATCAACTCTATAATGATGAGTATAAGAACCTCGGTCAATTCGACCTTGTAGAACTCCCGGAGGAGATCGACATTGATAATATTCATTATTGGATATTCAAACTTGCCATTGTCTTTAATGCTCAAATGCAAGACTTACCTAGAGTCTCAACTTACGAAAGAGATTTAGCTTTTGCCACGAGTCCAGAGATCAAATGGTGTCATGAGACTGCGCTGAGGATTCGTAATGTATTAGACGATAAAGATGTTTTAAAAGCAACTGTGAGCTGGCCTTTTTATTCTGGCGGAAAAAAAAGAGTTACAATTAGCAAAAACCA
>CATLVA010000306.1 GCA_950060715.1 uncultured Oligoflexia bacterium
CGCTATCGCTGGATGCTAATGTATTTTTTTGGAGCTTCACCTGCTGTTCATAAGTCCTTCTTGAAAGGGAAGGAGCATCGTTTAGAAAAGCTTGGTGACGATGCTTACATCACGCCTTTTGGTACCTCACTTCGCATGGGAGGGCTTGGTTACACTAGCAATGCACAGGCCTCAATTAAAATTTGTTATAATAAGGTTGAAACATATATTGAGACCTTGGAAAAAGCACGATTAACTCCTTATGAAAAATACGAAAAAATCGGGCTAAAAAAAGATGATGAGTATCTTCAATTAAATACTCATATTTTACAAATTGATAATGAGTTTTATACAAATATCCGTCCAAAAAATGTTGCTAGATCTAGAGAGAGTGCTCTTCAGGCCCTTCATTTAAGAGGGGTAGAGTATTTAGAAGTGAGGCTTCTAGATAATGATCCATTCAGTGCCGTGGGAATTTCTGAAGATACCATAAACTTTCTACACTTGTTTTTAATTTGGTGTTACACCTCTGAATCACCGGAAATAGTTAGTTCTGAATGTGAAGAATTTGATCAGAAATTTGAAAAGATTGTCACACAAGGTAGGGCAAAAGATTTGGAGTTTATCTCTGGTGGCAAATCAGTTCTCATGAGAGATGAATTAACAAAAAATATGATGGAGATTGCAAAAATTGCTCGAGTGATCTCTCAAGTAGAGCCTTCATATCAAGTGAGCTTTGATCTTCAATTAGAGAAGATTACAAATATAAATAAGCTCCCATCAAGTAAAATTCTCAGCGAAGTTGAGAAGAGAGGATATACCGATGCTGCACTTAATATTGCAGAAAGGTTCTCTTACCAGTTTCGTGAAAAAACTTATGACTTCAAAGAGCTAGAAGACTTGTCTAAAAGCTCATGGGAAGATGAGAAAAAAGTTCGTGAAGAAGATACAAGAAGCTTCGACGAGTTTCTTCGTTATTATTTTGATAAAATTAAAATTTAATTATGGTTAGGTATTTAAAATATATAGTTTTGGTATTTGGGTCATTAGGGTTAATGATTGGTAGCTTTTTCTTTTTCCAGAACAAAGAAGATATCTTGCAAGCTTGGTCTGCATCGGAAAAGATTGACTATGCCTACCTCTCTCAGAATTGTGATGCAGAGAAATCTGCTATGCCCTGTTTAGAGAGAGAGTTCGCTGAATATGCAAAAAAGGCTTCTATCACCGGGATGGGGATAGGAATGAAAATGGTATTTAATGTTATTGACCACGAGAAATTTAGTGTTCGTCCTCTTGAATCTGAAATTGAAAGTAAGATCTACTACTCGCTAGTTTATTTAAGAATAAACAATTCAGCGATTGCAAATGTTTATAAAAACTATAATGGTTTTCAAGTTTTTTATGCTGGATTTGTCGGCTCCCTTCCCAAGTTTTATGAAGATGCATTCGAATTTTCTGAAAACCTTTTGAATGGATTGCACGGACCCGACGGTATTGAGCAATTAGCTGATGGTGAAAAAAAACAGCAGTATTTGTCCGAATTAAAGGAAGTGGAGGACAACTATTTTAGTTTAAAGAGCACAGCTTTAGAGTTTATAGAAAATGAAACTAAAAGATTAAGAAAGTTAGCAGGAGAGGAATAAAATGAGCTTAATGTTTGGATCAACAGAGATTACAGAGCGTAATAAAGGATTAACTTATGATGATGTATTATTAATGCCTCGTCACTGTGAGATAACTTCTCGTTCTATGCCAAGTTTGAAAACTCGACTGACAAAAAATAAAGAAATGGATCTTCCTTTTATTGCTGCCAATATGGATACCGTTTCAGAGTTTGCAATGGCCAAGAAGATGGCAGAAATTGGAGCTCACGCAATTCTTCATCGTTTTATGACTGTTGAAGAGCAAGTTGAACAAGTGAAAAATTTAATCGAGTTAAAGAAAGAGATTCCTTCTATTCATGTCTCTGCAAGTGTTGGTGTGAAAGAAGAGGGGATGCGGAGAGCGGACGCTTTAGTTGAAGCAGGAGCTGAAATTTTAACTCTTGATATTGCTCATGGCGATTCGGTAATGATGCTAGAGGTTTTAGAGTATCTAAAAAAGACTCATCCACATGTAGATGTCATTGCGGGAAATGTGGCGATGCCTGATGGTGTGGCAAGATTTATCAATGCTGGTGCAGACGCGGTAAAAGTAGGTATTGGACCTGGTTCAATGTGTACGACGAGAATTATTACAGGCTGTGGTGTTCCACAATTAACTGCTGTTGCTTTGTGCGTGGCCGAAGCTAAAAAACATAATATTCCAGTAATTGCTGACGGTGGGATTAAAACTTCAGGTGATATCGTTAAGGCATTAAGTGCAGGAGCAGAAACCGTAATGCTGGGTTCGATGTTAGCTGGTTGTTTAGAAACTCCAGGTGAGATTCAAGGTGGAATGAAAAAATATCGTGGGATGGCCTCTAAAGATGCTCAAGTATCTTGGAGAGGTAATATGCAAAAAGGGATGGCAGCTGAAGGTGAATCTAGGCTTATTCCTTGTAAAGGTTCAGTTGAAAATGTCATCGACGAACTCGCAGGTGGAGTTCGCTCTGGGATGACTTATCTCAATGCAAATAATTTGAAAGATATGGTTTCAAATTCACTCTTTATGGAAATGTCTAGCTCAGGTATGGCCGAGTCTAGACCCCATGGAATGAATTAAAAAACGTTGCTATTGTCCTTGCTGTGATTGTTGCGGCTGCTGCGGCTGAGTTCCATTTTGAGCCTCGGCAGGAGGCGCTAATCTTTGGTTGTGAGAACCTTGTTGGCTTTGAATAACATTTCCTTGTCTGCTGCCTTGGGCAAGCGGACGCTGTTGTTGCTGTTGACCAGCTTGTTGCATTTGTTGATTCATTTGCTGAGGATTGGCCATAGTGAACCCAATACTGGCAATGAGGTAAAAAGCGATTACATACTTCATATAGTCCCCTGAGAAGCGTTATTGCTGTGCATAATATCCGAGTTTTGAAAAAATACAGGCCCATATGAACTAATTACCCTAAATATTTAAGTGTTTGATATGACAAGGCTTTAGCGATATATTTCCTATACGAGGAGAAAATTTTGGCGGATTTATACGAGATTGCATGTTCTTACCCGAAGGTTCGTGACCATTTAAAAGAGAACCCTCAAGACAAAGCATTGATTCATAAACATATAGATGAAATTA
>CATLVA010000307.1 GCA_950060715.1 uncultured Oligoflexia bacterium
CTTGTTAATGAACTCAAATTAAGAATCGAACTTAGACAAATTTCCGTTAGAGATAGAGCTGCTTCTCAAGGAGCAGTTGGTCCTTGTGGTAGAGAACTTTGCTGTTCTTCTTTCTTAGGTAAATATGGAAATGTCAGCATTAAAATGGCCAAAAACCAAAACCTAACCCTAAACTATTCAAAACTAAATGGAGTTTGTGGGCAACTTAAATGCTGCCTAAAGTATGAAGACGAAGTTTATTCTTTTAAACGTCGTAACCTTCCAAGAGAGGGTTCATATATAAAAACGAAAAGTGGAGATAGCGGGCAAGTCAAAAAACTCAATCTTTTATCAGAGCAATTTGAAATTCTTACTGATAAAGGTGTACTAAAAGCTTATGTCGCGGATGAGTTTGACTTCGAATACAAAGAAGGAACATACAAATTTCCAAGAAAATTTGAAAATATTTCAAACCAAACATCAGAAATAATCGGTTTAGAAGCTTATGAAGCAAAAATGCGAGACAAGCGAAGAGCTGAACTTGAACGCCTCGATCAAAAAGCACATAATTTTGCTGTAGATAAAATTAACGAAGTTTCCGACTTCATTCCTGAGAGAGACCGTTCTGATTTAACAAAAATTGAAATCATTGAACCGAAAGAGACAAAAAAAGTTGAAAGGCGACCTGTTGTAGAAGCTTCACAAGAAGATAATTCTGAAAACAATCACAATTCTCAAAATCAACGTTCTGACGATAGACCTCAAAGAAGAAATAATCGTCCTTACAAGAAAGGTCGAAATAACAATAGAAAAAGCCGTCCGCCTAAAAAATGATTAATATTCTGCATACCTCAGACTGGCATCTTGGTAAAAAGCTTTACAAGTATGAGCGCAGACAGGAACACGAGTTATTTCTTGAATGGTTAGAGTCAACAATTGAAAAAGAAAAGATTGATGTCTTACTTGTGGCCGGAGACATCTTTGATAGTCCGACTCCTCCCAATTACGCTCAAAAGATGTTCTATGATTTTATCTATCGCTTGGAAAAATTTCCCGATCTAACAACGGTAGTTATAGCTGGTAACCACGACTCCGCCAGCTTGCTGGATATTCCTAAATACTTTTTTGAAAGGGCCAGGTGCCACCTGCATTCTTATATGTATGAAGATCCTCAAAGAAACGAAATTTTCATTGAAAAGAATGACATCAAAATAGGAATTAAAACCCTTCCATATTTTAGAAATTTTGAACTCATTAATATGCTAAATGATCAATCGGTAGAGGAGTTTTTCCAAAATCGCTTTAGTGAATGGTCTGAGGGGCAAATTGACCATCGAATCCTTGTTGCCCATCATGGCTTTGGAGTTTATTCAAGTGCAGGAAGTGAACATGCTATTTTTCTTTCTGGCCTAGATTATTTTCCGCTCGAATGGATAAAACCAAATTTTGATTATGCGGCCCTAGGACATATTCATAAAAAACAGACGTTATGTGAGGAACCGCCTATTATTTACCCAGGCTCCCCTATACCACTTCGCTTTAGCGAATCAAATAAGAAAACCGTTTCCCTTTTTAAAGTCGGGAAAACTCAAAGATTTCAGAAATATATTGATATCCCAGTATTTCGAAAACTAGTTCGTGTTAAAGGTGACCAAACTGACTATTTAAGAAAGCTGGCCGAACAACTTGAGAGCATCGATCCCCTTGATCTTGATGCCTACCTTGAAGTAGAGATCACACTTAAAGAAGCTGTTAGTGGCATGGCCGACAATATTCGCCAGTTTATCGAAAAGAAAAATATAGAACTCGTTTCATACCGTCCTATTGTTGAGTTTTATGACGAAGAGAAATCGGACCTAAACAGTCTAGACCAACTGAATGTTTTTGAACTTTTTGAGCAATACTATTTAAAAAAATTTCCTGACGTAGAAAATATACCAACAGAAATTTTAGAAGAGTTTAAAACTTTAGTAGAAGAAACCAGGCAAATTAGCGAAAAAGACGTCGACCTTGTTAATGGGGAGGAAAATGAGAATTCATAACCTTTCTATTACTAATATTGCATCTCTAAAAGGTCGCCATCATGTAGACTTTAATAAGGTTGCACACACCTCCAACCTTTTTGCAATCACAGGGCCGACAGGATCAGGGAAATCAACTCTCCTAAATTGTGTTTCGTTAGCTCTCTACGGCGAGGTCTATAAAAAAAATTCCACTTCAGCTGATTTTATTACTATGGGAGAAAGCTTTGGTGAAATAGAGCTTGATTTCTCACACGGCCAAACCCATTACCTCGCCCATTGGAAACTTAAGATACGCAAAAAAAATGGGGAGTACTACAAAAAGCCTCAACTCTGTAGAACCCTCTTTCAACTCCATAAACAAGAAAAAATCGCTTTAGAAAAAACAGCTGAAGATGTTCTCCACTTAAGTTTTTCTCAATTTTGTAAAACGAGTATTCTCAACCAAGGAGAATTTGCAAAATTCCTCAAAAGCTCTTTTATTGAGAGAAAAGAAATTCTTGAAAAATTTTATGAAGGAGAAGACCTAACCACGTTGAATTCTAAACTGCGCGAGAAAATAAACTCTTTGGTCTATGAGAAGCAAACTTTCAAAAATCAGGTCATTGGAATAAATGACTCTATGAGTGATCGCGATATCTCAGAAGATCAGATTGACACTCAAAAAAAGGAAGTGCAAAGAATCTCAGATTCCTACGCTTTAATCGAGAACTTAAAACTTGAGACTGATGACTTTTCTCTTTACCTAGAAAATCTTAATCGCTTTAAAAAGAATTTAGAATTAATAAAAGCTGAAATGACTACAGTTCACGAAGAACTGAATGCCAAATCACAGAATCAGGCGAAATCTCTTACTGAGCTTAATAAGGCTTCAGAAGCCCTAAATACCAACAGAGACCTACTTAAAGAAGCTTCTCAAAAATTTGAACGAAGCTTATACCTCAAGCAATCCCTAGAAAAACTTCAGGCTCAACAGAGTGATATTGAGGAACAAATAAAGATAAAAACGGAGCAACAAAATAAGCTCGAAATACAAAAGCAATCACTTGAAGACAATATCAGTGAATTAAAAAAATGTTCAAAATTCGTCGAAATGTTTAGCGTCGAAGAGCTTTCTGAAAAAGAATATCTCCTGAGAGAGAATTTCTTAAAACTAGAACAAAACA
>CATLVA010000308.1 GCA_950060715.1 uncultured Oligoflexia bacterium
TTTATAAAGCTCAAAAATCAAATAGGGGAGCTGGATATTTTGATGAAGAACTTAATCGCCATGAGGAATTTATCAGATTTGGATCCTGAAAAAGTAATCCGTTTGATTCCTGTTTCTGATATCTTTTATAAAATAGATCTTATTTTTAGGTCTAGAGCCGAAATGAAAAAAATTCATCTCGATTTCTACCAAATGAATGCAGACGAAAAAATTGAAGTTGAACCGGTTTCGTTTGTTTATCAAATTTTAAATAATTTAGTTGATAACGCAATTAAATTTGCTCAACCAGAGACCGTGGTAAGGATTTGTTTTGTGAGTAATGATGACCAGCAAGTCTTTCAGATCGAAAACCATTGCTCGAGTGTTCATAGGGAAAATATTGAAAAGCTGACGAGCAATCAAAAACTAGAAAGTATTGATGGAAGTTTAAAAGAAAGAGGCTCCGGTATTGGACATACAATTGTTCAGGAGTTCTGTGAGATCTTTGGGTATAAACACTCTGTAGAGTTTATCGCTCGTGAAGATGATCTACATGTAAAAAACTGTATAAAGATAAAATAGGAATATTATGAAAGTAAAAGTAGGTATCGTAGGTTTTGGACTATCAGGGAAAATTTTCCATGGACGACTTCTAAAAAAGAATCCTAATTTTGAAGTTGTAAAGATTTTAACAAGTCGCAAAGACGAGGTGAAAGAGGAGTTTCCCAATGCTTTATCTGTAAGTACTATTGAAGAGCTAATTGATGGAGTTGACCTTGTTGTTAATGCTGGGCCAAACGATTGTCACTATCGTTATACCAAACTGGCATTAACTCAGGGCTGTCATGTTGTAGTTGAAAAACCATTTGTCGTAACTTCTAAAGAGGGGCGTGAATTAATCGCATTAGCTGAAAAAAATAGTCTCGTTTTGAGTGTTTTTCACAACAGAAGATGGGATGGAGATTTTTTAACAATTAAAAAATTTATTGAAGAGAATAAGCTTGGAAAGATCAAGCAATTTGAATCTCATTTTGACAGATTTAGACCCGAGCATAACCCTCAAAAATGGCGAGAAAAGCCAAGTCCAGGGGCGGGAATTCTTTTTGATCTGGGATCGCATTTAATTGACCAGGCATTAACTCTTTTCGGTGAACCAGATAATATAATTTCGGACATAGCCTTCCAAAAAGGTGTTCAAGGTGTTGATGATTATTTTCATCTGGTTTTTTGTTATGACGATTTAAGGGTGATTCTTCACGCCACCTCCTTTGGAGACCTCTCTCCACGTTTTCAAGTATTTGGAGAAAAAGGGGCTTATCAAAAGTTTGGTATGGATAGCCAAGAGCGAATGTTGAGGGAAGATGATAAGGGGGAAATCGTAGAAGAAGATGGACACTTATACTTAGCACCTTCAATGCAAAAAGAAGCTCTAGAAACTCGTGCGGGTGATTATGAAGCTTTTTATAGCAATATCTTCACTTCAATCACGGAAGGACGAAACAATTTAATCGTTAAACCTGAGCAAGCTCTACGTGTAATTGAAATTATCGAAAAAGTATTAGTTGAAAATAAATAAAATAATTATGCTTCTTAATTTTGATTAAGTTAGTTGGTATTTCATTTTTACCTTTATAGAATCTAGAAAATTTATCAAAGGAAAAAAATGAAAAAGCTACTAGTTGCAGTGCTCGTACTTATGTCTAGTTCTTTTGCTATGGCAGAGAGAACTAAAATTCAAGGTGATTTAAGTGTTAATGGGCATTTTCAATTTAGAACTGAATCTGCTCAAAACCGTCAGAATGTTCAAGGCTCAAAGCAAATGGAGCAAAGCTTTTCAAGGTTAAGAGTTTATTTTCAATTTACTCCTAATGAAAATTTAACTTTCAATTACACTCCACAAGCGACTAAGGGATTCGGTGCCGTTGTTGATTCAGAAACTACTAGTGGATCTACTAATCACACAGAAGTGACTTCATTTGAATCTAATATAGACTACAAAATTTCAGATAATTTATCAGCAAAGCTAGGAAGGCAGGAACTTTCTTACGGGGATCATTTGTTTATAGGATCACTACCATGGGCAAATGCTGGACGTAGTTTTGATGCAGTCAAATTACATCATAAGTTATCAAATGGGTGGGTTGATCTATTGCACTCAAAAATTTCAAATAATGATACTGATATCAGCTCTGAGCAAGATGATAAAGATCTCTACCTTTTATATAGTTCAATAAATTTTGATTCTGCTGTAAAGCTTTTAGATCTCTACTTACTTCATCAAAATGACAATACGGCTTCTGATTTAGAAGTAAATATGGTTGGTTTTCGTCTCAAAGGGGAAGTGGGAGCTTTCTTTTTTAGGACTGAAAATGGCAAGCAGACAGGAGAAAATCTTGATGGCGAGGCTTACCAATACGGCCTTGAATTAGGAGGAAAATTTGGCAAGTACAGTGCCGCTGTCGAGTACTCAATCGCTGGTAAAGACTATCAACAACTTTATCCTACGGCACACAAATTTATGGGGATCACAGATGTTTTGGGAAGAAGAAATCTGCAACAAACAGCTCTACATATCAAAGGAGCTCCTCTTGATTATATGAATTTTAGTCTTGATATGCATCAATTCCAAAGAGTTGATGATGAGAACCCTGCATACAAATTAAATGGCTCAACTTCTTGGGGGACCACTGGAGATTCTACAGATATTGGAAGTGAAGTTGACCTAGTCGTAAATTTGTGAGCAAAGATCAAATTAAATTACAGCTTGGCTATGGTGTGTTTACTCCGGGAGAATACATGAAGGAAAACAACTCGGATCTAGATGATCAAGTTGTTTTCACTTATGCAATGGTAAACGCTAATTTCTAAGCTGCTTTTATCTCATTAGCCGGCATGATTACATCAGCCGGTTGATTATCAACTTCACCTTCGTATCTACTCTCTAATTTAAATACTGAAACTGTTTCAGTCATTAGCTTTGATAGCTTTCCAAGGGACTCTGCTGAAGCCTGATTGTCCTTAACCGCTGTAAGAGCATCATCTGCAGACTTGGATAAATTCTCCATGTTGGCCACCATTGAGTCGATGACTCGCTGATTGTTTTTCACAGTATCTAGGACAGAGCTAGCTGTTATTTCTTGTTCTTCTGCAGCAGCAGAGATAGTCATACTAGAGCTATTAA
>CATLVA010000309.1 GCA_950060715.1 uncultured Oligoflexia bacterium
GTTTACGAAATTAATATGAAAAAAATTTTAAAAAAAAAAGGAACAACAGTTGGTTTAGCAAATGGAAATTTGTTTGCGGCGACTTTTGTTGCATGAATTAGACGTTGCGCTCGTTAGGCCCGTGAATCCATTTGTGTTGTTGTCCAATGACTCTAAACGGCCCACCAAACTCTTCATTCCATTTAAGAATATTTATAAAGCGCTCTTTTGGAAAATCTTCGTGAGGCTCATAACATGGAGTTAACACCCAAGGAGCAACACTGTCCTGACCTAATCTAAAAAAGGTATCGTAAACAAATTCAAAATCTTTTTTATCTGCAATAACAGATTTGATCTGAGATTTTGTTCCGTATTGAGTAAGAAGTCTTTCTAGTAATTTTTCGGAAGTCTTCACTCCAGTAGATGGAGTTTTAAAATCAAAGCTAATAAAGTCAATTATATCGAAGATACCGTCAACAACTCTCGTTCCCGCAGCTTCTACATTGATATAAAAACCTTTTTTCTTCAGTGCTCGAGCAAGTTCCAATACACCTTTTTCGTGTTTTGGATGAAATGGATCTCCACCGGTGATTGACACACGCTTAACCCTGAAACTTCCAAGATTGGATTCTTTTTCAACTGCGGCCAAGACTTCATCCAGACTTTTAAGGCTTCCATCGAAGTCCCAAGTCTCTTTACTGTCACAATTTAAGCAGCCAATAGTACAACCTTGAAAACGCACGAAAACCTGCGGGATTCCCACATGGATTCCTTCACCTTCAGTAGTTCGATATATAGCGTTAATATTCAGCATAGACATAGCACCGCTTTATAGCACGAACAAACTAATTTTCAAATACTTAACCGATTAAATTTTGCACCTTGGTGAAAGTTTTACAAAAAGGTACGACATCTGTTTAAATATAGTGATATCAGCTAATTATGGAGATTTAGATGATGAAAAACCTTAGTATTTTAACGCTAATAGTCTTATTTGGAGCATGTACCGAATCCGCAAAAAATGGTGGTCGTGAAAAACCAAACGGAGATCGAGATAATACCAACACCAGTACTCCTACTATAAAGGGTGAATTTGTTGATCTTCAGCCTTCACAAATTTCCAGAACTCGTGGAGCTGAACAGAAATCCTATACTCAAATCAGAAATGAACTCTCTCAAAGTATTTTAAATGAAAATGAATACCGCTCAATCCCTATCGCGGAAAGAGATAATACTAGTGAAGCACTGAAAGCACTAACTCCGACCAGCGAGTGTGGAATAGATGACAATCTAAAAACAATTAAAGCTAGAATCAATGACTGCTTAAAAAAGAATAATGGACGCCATATGTGGAGCGGTCAGGAAAATGGAATTGCTGGTGAAGGCAATTGGTCATTAGTCGCTAATCACCAAAACCCGGACTATCAGGTTTGGATTGATGAAAGAACTGGCCTTGTATGGTCACAAACAGTAGACCGCGCAGCTTGGAATAAGGCCAGTGGTAATGCTTCAGCTGCAAGTTGTGGTGATTTAGACCTATTTTCAGACAGCGAGATCACTTGGCGCTTACCGACTAGAAATGATTTTTTACAAGCTGATATCAATGGACATGCCATGGTTAGTTTAAATATTACTGACACAGATGTTTTTTGGACTGCGACCTCTGCCAATAATACTGATAATGCTTGGGCCATAACACTAGCAACTGGTGTCCTTATCGAAGTGGATAAAAAGTCATTAATCGACATTAAATGTGTCGGAGAAATTTTAAAATAGTATGAATAGACAAAACGAGCGGGAAGCTCAAAAAGCTCTAGAAAAAATAAAAACTTTTAGAAACCTAGCAGGGCGTGCGGAGTTTGATACCGATGCACCTGAAACATATAAAATTGATATCAAAGTAGATAACTCAGTTCCCCACGGACAATTTCTTCCCAGCAAAATTTATCCTGGTTCGTGGCGCGCAAGTGAACAAACTTATAGAGCGATGAAAAAAGACCTATTCGCATTAGGTGAATCGGTTGATGAACTTGTTGCTCCCTATATTTGCTCTTCTTGTAAAACGTCTCTTGATAAACAGTTTTGGCTCTTTTGCCCATACTGTGGTGAAAGTTTTAAGGATGAAAAATGATCATTACTCAAAAATATAATTCTGCAGCAGATATTGACCCTGAGTTCATACCTGATCTTGAAAAGCTTTTATCAGACTGCGTTCCAAGCTTTGAAATGATCAAACAAAATGAACAAAAGGCTGATGATAGTACCCATTTTGCTTACTATTTATTTTTTGGACAAAAAACTAACGCTCCTATTGGGTTTGCTCAAATCAATATTAATATTGAAAAAGACAAATCAAAAAAAACCTTCTTCTCAAGGTTTAAGAAAAAGCCGCTCGAGATGGCCACTCTTAATTGGTCAATGCCAGGATGCTTGAAGGAAGGAATTATTTTTGATCCTCAGTATATCCAACATGCTTGCCCTAAGGCTCAAAGTATCTTTGAAGAGTACCAGCAACGAGAAGATGTAAAAGAACAAGAGCTTCTGTTTTCATCTGCGTATACTGACCTCACTAAACTGACGCAAGAGAGTTCATCTGATTTCGTAGCTGAATCATTAGTTAAAAATCGAGATAGTTATCAAGATTATATGCAAAGCCTTTCAAGTAACTCACAAAAAGATATTCGATCGGCTTGGAAAGAAAAAAAGGCCAATAGCCCCGGGGACTATGAGCATTTCAAAGAAGCATTTGCTTATAAAACTGAAGGTTCAGACCAATACAAAAATTGGAAATCAGAAACAAAAGTTCAAACTTATTTAGAGCTAGGATGTCCGATTGAATATTTAACTGTCGAAAATAAAGATAAAGTATTAGCGATGGTTTTCTTTTTTGAAGGAAGATCAGGTAACGCTTTTTACGATATTATTTTTTCGGAGATTTCCGATTTGGCAGGTCATCAACTTGCGATTTTAAAATTCTTTGAAAAGAATCAGCTTCACCGCCTTCATTACTTAGGAGAGAAAAAAGTTGCGGGAGAACTTATTGATTTAGGTTTTACGAAACGTGAGCAATTTAGAGTGAAAGCACAAAAAGTTCTTCAATGAAAGAAGAATTGATTTTAAAAATCATTCAATCATTTTACGACGTAGCAAAAAAAGAC
>CATLVA010000310.1 GCA_950060715.1 uncultured Oligoflexia bacterium
TTAAGAGGTAGGCGAATCCTAGATATTGGAGCTAACAACGGCTACTTTATGTTTCGTATGCTTGAGCACGAGCCTGAACTAGTGTTAGGCTTGGAACCGACGCAGATATATGCCGCCCAATTTGAGGCGTTGAAAAAATTTTGTCCTTCACCTAAATTGCAAATGACTTCTTGGGGGGTGGAGCATCTTGAAGCTTTTGATAGATGTTTTGATGTGATTTTTTCTATGGGCATTCTTTATCATCATCGTTCTCCGCTACAGCAACTCTATGATATGAGAGGAGCTCTAAGGCCTGGAGGAACATTGATTCTTGAAACGATTGGAATACCTGGTGAAGAACCTGTGGCAATCACTCCGCCTGACCGATACGCCGGAATGAAAAATATTTGGCTTCTGCCGACTCTGAGTATGTTGATTACTTGGCTTGAGAGGTCTAAATTTATAGATGTTGAAGTGATTTCTACGGAATGGGGTGAGTTGTCTGAGCAACGTGCCACAGAATGGTCCGGAGTCGTAAGCCTCGCAGACTTTCTTGATGCAGATAATCAGGAGCTGACAAAAGAAGGACTTCTTGCGCCAAAAAGATTTCTATTAAAGGCTTCTCGAAAATAGTAGTATGATCAGCACATGGAAAAATCAAAAATAGTAGAATTAACCTCAGTCCTTTCAGAGCATCCTTTATATCAAAACTTGGAGAGTTTAGCTGATCTTCAGTTTTTTATGGAAAATCATGTTTACGCCGTTTTTGATTTCATGAGTCTTACTAAAGGCATTCAAAATCATTTTGCGCCTATAAATACAATCTGGACCCCGCCTAAAAACCCAGAACTAGCTAGGTTTATAAATGAAGTTATTTTGGGAGAAGAATCCGATCAACTTCCAGATGGTCGTTTTATGAGTCATTTTGAAATGTACTTATTAGCGATGGAAGAGGTTGGGGCAAGCACAACTCCTGTTAGGAAATTTGTAGAGTATATTTCCCATGGAGAGATCGCAAAAGCTTTTGAAGAAGCTTGTCCATTCCCTGCTGCAAAAAGATTTACGAAAAGTACTTTGGGAAAAATTGGTGATTGGGAGATCCATCAATTGGTGGCTTCATTTTGTTATGGACGTGAAAAAGTTATTCCTAAGATGTTTCAAAGCTTAGCTGACAAATGCGGGTTAACAGAAGAGAATTGTCCGTTATTCTTTTTCTATTTGAATCGACATATTGAATTGGATGGAGATGAACATGGGCCTCTTGCTGATAAAATGCTAGAAGCTGTTACTTTATCTGATAAAAATTTAGAAGATCAGGCGATAGAGGCAGCTATATGGAGCTTAGAGCGTCGAATTGATTTTTGGAACGAACTAAATACTTCGCTTACCGATCAAAAACAAGCTCTCCATGACTAAAGAGTTTTACGTTCAAAATCACTATACTAAAATTGCAAAAAACTATGGATTGCGTTCTGACTCTACTATGAGGGATCCTTTTATTAGGGAGTCAGAGATTGATTTTATCATCAGTTGTATTTACGAATTTGTCAGTGAACAACAACGCTTTCCTACCTTAATAGATTGCGGCTGTGGAAACGGTAATACTCTGGCCGTATTAAGAGAGCTTTTTCCTGAAATGGAATTAGCTGGTTTTGAGTTTAACCCAGATTTATTGAGCTTAGCCCAGAGCCGAAATATTCCTAACTGTGAAGTTACACTTGGAGATATCCGTGAGAATTTTGGATTTGATAGATATGATATGGTTTTATCAGAGCGGGTCATCGTTAACCTACATAGTCGTAAACAACAGCTTAGAGCACTAAATAATATTAGAGATGCCCTTCGCTCAGATGGTCTCTATATAATGATTGAATCTTTTGAAAGTAGTCTTAATGAACTAAATGCTATGATCCAAGAAAACAATCAGTCGGTTATGAAGGCTTCCGAACATAATTTTTATATTAGACCAGGTGTATGGATCAATGGACTAAGGTTAGGTTTCAAAGAACTAATCGCTCCAATTCCAGATAATTACCTTTCCACTTATTTTGTTTTAACTCGGGTTTTTCATCCTATGCTAAGGACAAAGGAAGAAAAGAGAATAAATAACCGCTTGATTAAATTCTTTATCGACGGGCTTGATCAAGCAGCAGGGGATTATTCTCCGATAAAATTCTATCTACTTAAAAAGGAATAGAACATTTATGAGTATTAAATTAGTTATTCAGCCAAAACCAAGTGATATAGGTGATAATTTTATCGTTAGGCGTTCTCTTCCAAGGGCCGGAAATAAAATGGTTGGGCCATTTATTTTTTGGGATCATATGGGCCCAGTGGAATTAAATAAAGAGCGAGAAATGAAAGTTCGTGCACATCCTCATATTGGGCTGGCAACTATCACATTTCTTTTTTCTGGCGAAATAATGCATAGAGATTCTCTTGGAAATGAACAAATTATTAGGCCAGGCGAAGTTAATTGGATGACCGCTGGAAAGGGAATCGTACATTCTGAGAGGTCAAAAGTTTCGAAACCGATGACCTTGGAGGGAATACAATTGTGGGTGGCCTTGCCACGAGATTTTGAAGAAGTTGATCCGAGTTTTGTTCATTTTAAAATGAAAGACCTTCCTACCATTGAACACTCTGATGCTAAGTTAACTCTAATTGCTGGGAGTGCTCTGGGAGAAAAATCACCTGTACCAGTATATTCGGATTTGTTTTATTTGTTCGGGAAAATGCCTCAAGGAAAAACCTATATTCAAAACATAGATTCAAATGTCGAGAGTGCTGTATATATCACTAAAGGTAGCCTTAAAATTGAAGGGACTTCCTTTGATCCTGCTTCGATGATTATATTTAATCCTGGAGAAAAAATTCAGTTTGAATCAGTGGAAGATTGTGAATTTATGATTTTTGGGGGAACACCATTTCCTGAAAAACGACATATTTGGTGGAATTTTGTGTCTAGCTCAAAAGAGCTTATCGAGCAAGCTAAAAAGGCTTGGTCTGGTGGAGAGTTCGATCCTGTGGTCAATGAGACCGAAATGATTCCTTTGCCAAAAGGTAACTACTCAATATTGTGTTGTTCTTAAAGTGATGTTACGAGCTTACCAAGATACGGAATCTCTTCTCTTTTGCTG
>CATLVA010000311.1 GCA_950060715.1 uncultured Oligoflexia bacterium
ATACTGAAAACTAAACTCTCTGATTTTACTATTGTTCATGGCGATCTGTTGTGAAAAATTCCTGTTCATTATTTTGAATGTCTAGAACGAATTCATCGACATCTTGAAATTTACGATAAACTGAGGCAAAGCGGATATAGGCAACCGGATCTAAGTTTCTTAGATACATCATAACGATTTTTCCAATTTCCTGAGTGCTAACTTCTTTAGTAGAAACGTCCCGAATACCTTTTTCGATATTCTCAACGATGCGATCAACTTGTTCTGTTGAGATTGGTCTTTTTTGACATGCTTTTTGAATCCCACCTAGAATCTTTTCGCGGTTAAACGGCTCGCGTCTTCCATCTAGTTTAACAATATTAGGCATGTTTATTTCGATCGTCTCGTAAGTCGTGTAGCGCTTTTCACAAGCCTCACACTTTCTTCTTCGACGTACAGAATAGCCTTCCTTCAATATTCTTGAATCAACTACCTTAGTGTCATTTTCACCGCAAAACGGACATCTCATAGAAACCTCGTGCGAGGAATCTACCCCTAAATATAGTGGTTGTAAACCGAATCTTATAGGAAAAGGGCACTAGATGTGTTGCGTTGGCCTGGGCCGACTTGACCGCCTGATTAAGCTATTGTTAAGCTTATATTACACACATACACATTTTATTTGAGACATATTATGCTACTTTTAAAAGACTTTTTATTGTTGGTATCACTTATTGTGATTTTACAACAAGTTTTCAGTTGATCCAGATGCAATAACTCTGGATATGGCTTTTTGACATTCAGGGTTCTTATCACCAGCTGAAGCCAGACTTTGTGCTACTTTAGTTTTAAGCGTAAGGTTAGAGACTACTTCGGCGGTAGATTTTCCAAAAATTTTCAGTAAAGATTTTTCATCACATTTCTTTATCGCAAGATGAATACCTCTATCATATTGAGATCGCCCCAAAGGTTGAACAGAACTTACAACCAAATCTAAATATAGGTCATTGTAGTTATTCTTTCGGGCAACTTTTAAAAATTTTCCTCGCCATGGCTCCATATCATCAGCAAGAATTTTAGAGATCATTTGAGTATCTCCAGCTTGAGCTAAGGCTTCAATATACTTTTCTACTAATAACTTTGATGCTTGTTGATCTGTTAGCTTGTGCTTTATCGCAGGAATATCCCTTTTATCAATCAGGCTAACAAAGTCACTTTCTTTTGTTTGTTCCAGTTTACTTAAATTAGGTTTCATTATCTGAGCGCCAAATGTCACGCTTACAATTAAAATCGCAATTGAAGCTGCTTGAACCGAAAAAGCCATGAGCTGCCTCTTCAAAAGAGAAAAATCAGCTCTCCCTACTAACAGATATTTTTTATGTTCGCTAATTCTAAGCCAATTATTAGTTTTGAGACTATACACTAGTGGTAGGCAAATAAAAGTTAGAACCACTGAGCCAGCATAATTAAATCCCGCCTTGTCATCAATAAATTGAAGAGTAAAAACAAATAAAATTAAAACAAAGAATGAGTAGCAATAAACCACTAAAAACTTCAAGACACTGGTAGCGAACACTATGAAGGCGTTTTTATCTTTGTTCAGTTCAGGTGACTTTTGATCAATGATTCGAAAATTCTTTGGATAGCTATAACAAATCATGAAAAACATTGTGTAGAAAAGTAGCTCATGAGTACTCCCATCAAAGAATACTGAGGCTGAAATAATAGTGATTAAAAAATAAGAGGTAAAAAACTGCATGATATTAAGTAAGAATTTTTCTCTAAAAGACAACGGGATACTAAGGCATGCAAGGGTATGTCTAAAACTTCCAAAGGTTACTGTTTTTTTAAGCCAGAAAACTTCGTTCATGATTAGAAATGCAAGAGTGTATATAGTGGAGTCTTCTTCTGTCGATTTAGGCCAAATAGATTCGATACCATACAAAAGATAGCTCACACCTAAGATCAAAACTATACTCAAAAAACGCAGTCCAAAGATATTTTTATTTTCTCTTAGAAGTAGGGAATTGAGTTTCCAAACTAGATTAAGCCGCATGAGGTATCTCCTGGTCAATCTGAATAATTTCTGTCACAGGAATTGAAATTTCTCGAGCAATATTAGTGGCCATTAAAATTGCAGTCTTATTAGTGGCCAAGGTTTTTTGCATAAGTTCCGAAAAAATTTCTCTTGCCACTTCGTCGAGTACGGCGGTGATTTCATCGATGATTATCAAGGGAGCTCTTGAGGCAAAAGCTGCAATTATTTGTATCCGAACTCTTTGACCAAGTGAGAGTTGATGCATTGTACTCGAAGGCTCTACTTGAAAAATTTTTATTAATTGTTCCTCCAGATGTTTCGAGTAGTTCGGATAGCTAAGTGCGATCATATCTAAATAGGTTCTAAGAGTTAGTGTTCTTGGAAAATCGATTAATTGGGAAAGATAGAAGAAGCGATTTGTCTCATGTGGTTTAAGTTCTCTCACTGGAATATTTTCAATCTTTATTTCTCCGGAGGTGGGGGTCCTAAAACCTAAGATTAGGTTTATTAATGTACTTTTTCCTGAACCGTTCTTACCTAAAAGTAATTTAAATTCACCGAGTTTTAAGTCAAAACTTAAGTTTGAAAATCCAGAATTAGCGAGGGGGTATTGATAACATAGGTTTTTGATCTCTAGTATTTTTGACATATGTGCTTTCTCCCTTAAGTTATTCTACTGTGTTCCTTTTAATATAAAGATTTTCCTGTCTAACATATTGAAAAATGGTCGAATTAAATCTTATAGCTGCCACAGAAATCTTTCGCACTGTGGAATTCTGTGAGGATCTCAATGGTCCGTCTGGATTTGGCTAATTGCCATTATTGATGCTAAATTTTAACTCATATTTAATAAGTTAAACGGAGTCGATTTTGGTTGATGATTTGATGGTCTATTTGAAAACAACGGATACCTGCCAGTTAAACTGTGATCATTGTTTTACCAACGGTAAAAATGGGAAAAAAGGTTTTTTCAATCCTGAGAAAACAATCGATTTTTTTCATCGGCTTAAAGAATTTCGTCCTCATTTAAGAACTGGAAATATTTCGTTTCACGGTGGAGAGCCAATGCTTGCCCCACCGGAGATGATGATGGAGGTTTGG
>CATLVA010000312.1 GCA_950060715.1 uncultured Oligoflexia bacterium
AATTTCTCAACTGACTACAAAAGCTGAAAACGATTTGAAGGACTTAAACCTTAAGATTTCAAAGAATCAATATAATCTAGAGCAATTAAGTAAAATTCAATATCAAGTATCCTTAGATACTGTTCCCATTAAGCCGAAAGAACTCAACTTAGATCAGGACACAATTGATTCTTTATCAGAGAAGATTGAAACACTTAGGCTCTCTCAAAACACTATGCGTGAAGAATTTGAAGTAGCACTCGCTGCTGCCGAAAACAATTGGAATAGAGAACTTGCCGCCAAGCTATTAGATTCAAATCGTGTTGTCACTGAAGAGATCAAAGAGATGATCCTAAGAGAGCTCGAAAGACTACTACTTACTAAAAATGAAATGGACCTCAATAAAGACAGCTCATCAGTTTATGCTACAATCACCTATTCTAGACTTGAAAAAAGACTGACAGAGCTTGAAAGTCTGAAAGGTCATATGCAGTTAACTAAAGATATTAATAAAAGGACATATGCTGTTTGCTTTGAAGAATTAGCTTCAGATAATTACTGCTTAAATCAGGCAACAGCTATCAGAAGATTAGGTGGTGAGTTTATTAATCCGCTTAACTATAGCCGAACAAAAGGAGGGCTACTTTCCTACTTGGCGATGTCCGGAGTTGAACTACCTGCAATGATGAATGATATCGATTCCATGATAAAACCAGATGATTCAAATCAAGCTACTTTTGAAAATTGCAATATTGAAGAGGAAAACGATATCGAACATATGATTGCTCCCCAAGCACAATGGCCTAGGCTAGTAATACTTGCGCTAATTCTTGAAAAGGCAGAAAAATCAATTAAAGCGCTTAAACAAAACAATGAGATTTCAGAACGAATCAATCCCGTAAGCTATCTCGTAGCGTGGTGGCGCAGCCCCTGTTATCAAAAGGCTATTTCCTCTTCCGGCGGAGACCATATTTACGGTTCTGCAGTTGATTTAGGTTTTTCAGACCAAGCCAACAAAGAGACATTTGAATTCTATCGGAATTTTATAGAAACCCATCTTTGGGATAATGATAGCTTTGGAGTTGTTTACCCCTTACAAGCCAATGACCTAAAACTACGTATTGGAATAGGTTTAGGACATGGTAGTCATAATAAAGGAAAACTTCACATAGGGATATTTAGTGAAGTAAAAGCAAAAAGAGGTTATCGCTCGCAATGGCCTTATGGCAACTACAGCGACTTTCTCTAAAAACAGCACAACTTTGCATACTAGCAAAGTTCACTAACTGAGGCATAACCCAACCTATGACTTGCTTGCTGTCATTTAGTACCTGATAAGAACCTTTCGCATCGAAATTAAAAGTGATGTTAATAAAGACTTCTAGCCCTGTTGGACTGATTTCTCATAGTTTAGCTAATCGGAGTTCACTTAATTACGACTAAATGTCCGCTATTTAGGTCAAGTATTCACTTTCCAGCGACGATATGCTTTTTAGGGAGTTTATATGAATTATCTGATTAGCATTATAGGTATCATGACATTCACCTACTCATTCGCGGGCGTAGAAGAATACACTGACTGCATTGAATCCATGAAAAGACTTAGAGATGAAAATCGTTTCGATTACAAAACGAGTTCAGGATCAAGGGAAGCTAGTCTAACACAAGGACATGTTTTCTATAATGAATACACTAACCTAAAGCTTCAAAACATTTGCTTAGATAGTGAATTTCAAAAAAACTACAAAGAAAGAGTTGATTGTACTAACAAATTATTAAATAAATACACTAATAGAAATTTCAGATTAGTAGATGCAAATACTTATGATTATAATCATTGGCAGGATGACAAAGGAATTATGCTCTCCACAATAGGAACATTCAATTTTTGTGAATCCATAATAAACCAAAAAGAACTCCTCGCTAAAATAGAAACTTGCTTCGATGGGCTAATACGAAGTATCGAACGTGGAGGAGAAGAAAAAATTTTCTTTGATGAGTTGGGAAAATACAAATATTCCTTTGCTTTGAACGGCTATCCGAAAGATCACTTACTCAATATTTGTCAAATTCCAAAATACTTTGATTTATTTACATCAAACCAATATAAAAAAATACGAAGCTGCTACTTGAAAAAAATTTCTACATCTCATCTAGCTAATAGCTTGCCAATTACAGGAAATCTGGACGGTTCAGAAAAAGCCAGGCTTATAAATGCGTCATATTACATAGGCAATCTGAAAAGATCTCAACACACCGATCTTACGATAGAGGTTTATAACCATTGCGCCAATTCAAAAGTAAATAATCTAGAGCTTTATAAGTATTACCTATACCCAGGATTTGTAACTTGCATTGACCAGACGAATCACGGAAGTCCAATTAATGAACGAGAAGCAATTTGTGCTACTGTTCTGGATGAAAATGACCTTGCAGAGATAGAGAAATTAAGTAGTGCAAAAGATGAAGTTATCGCGAAAGCTCCAGGAGAAGTAGATAACTCGGAAACAGAAGAAGATTCGAACTGGTGGTCATGGCTTTTTGGTCCTTCATCCAGTTCAAGTAAATCCTCTCAGGAATAAATTAGAACCGCCCCACTAAAGTGGGCGGAATACTATTACTTCAACGGTGAACTTATCGAATTCGCCTTCTGATTCTTTCCAAAAAATTCAATCACTTACTATGTGCTGTTTTGCTACCTTATTGCATTATATAGTGGCATGAAACGTAACTGCCCAAAAAAATCATGTCATTCAGATCAAATTATTAAAAACGGATTCTATTTTCGAAAGAACGATTCTCGCAAAATCCAGCGTTTTAAATGCGTTCGTTGTGATACAAAATTTAGCGCTTCAACTGGCACTTTAGAGTTTGGGCAGAAAAAAAGAAGGGTAAACTTCCTACTGCTAAGGCTTTTTTGCTCTAAGGTCTCTCAAAGGAGAGCTGCTAAAATCGCTGGAGTTAATAAGAACACAGTGGCGCGCAAATTTGATTATTGGGCGAAGAAAGCTGAACTCAAAAATCGAAAATTCAACGAGAAACTAGCAAAAAATCCCGCCCAGCATATTCAATTTGATGACCTGATAACCAAAGAAAAAACGAAGCTTAAACCACTCTCTGTCACTGTTGCCGT